>JALYYD010000051.1 GCA_030946775.1 Gemmatimonadota bacterium | reverse complement strand
GTTCAAGGATTTCGGCGACGCGGCCGCGTCGTACGTGACCGACATGAGGTTCACGCCGGCGCGGATCGACGGTCACGCGGTAGAGCGGCTGGTGCAATATCCGTTCGACTTCAAGCTGAGCACGGTGATGCCGATCACGCCCTTCCAGGTTCCGGTGAGGCGCTGACAACCGGTCGATTGAAGGACGGGTCTCGCACCTCCGATTATGATTTCGAGCTCGATCCTTCGCGCGTCGCGCAGCATCCGCCCGAGGTGCGCGGCACGAGCAAGCTGCTCGTCGTTGACCGCGGCGGCGGATCGATCTCGCACCGCTCGTTCGCCGATCTCGCCGAGCTGATCCCTGCCGGTGACGCGCTGGTGGTGAACACGACGCGGGTAATGCGAGCGCGACTGATTGGAAGACGGGACAATGGCGCGGAGGCGGAGATATTTCTGCTCCGCGCGACCGGGCCGATGACTTACGAGGCGATGGTGCATCCGGGTGGCAAGTTGAAGCCCGGAAAGCGCGTAACCGTCGCACCGGATTTGATCGTCGAGATCGAGTCAACTACGGACCGGCGCACGCGTATCGTGAAGCTGATCACGCCGATGCCGGCGGAGACGGCGATCGAGACGTTCGGGCACATTCCGCTCCCGCCGTACATCAAGCGCGGCGACGAGCCAGAGGACGCGGAGCGTTATCAGACCGTGTACGCCGAGGAGCCCGGTTCGGTCGCCGCTCCGACGGCGGGGCTGCACTTCACGCCGGAGCTGTTGGCGAAGCTCGAGGCGAAGGGAGTCGCGAGAGCGGAAGTTGTGCTGCACGTGGGCGCGGGAACCTTCAAGCCGGTGGATGTCGAGGATCCGGAGGAGCACGTGATGCACGAGGAATCGTACACGCTCTCGGAGGAGACGGCGCGAATTCTCAACGAGACCCGCGCGCGCGGCGGAAAGGTCTGGGCGGTGGGGACGACGTCGGTGCGGACGCTCGAGAGCTGCGCGCACGATGATGGAACATTCGCCGCTGCGTCAGGCGACACGCGGATATTCATCCGGCCGCCGTACGAGTTTCGCGCGGTGGATCGCCTGATCACTAACTTCCACCTGCCGCGCTCTACGCTGATGATGCTGGTCGCCGCATTTGCGGGATACGAGCTGACGATGCGGGCGTACGCGGAGGCGGTCGCATCTGACTACAGGTTCTTTTCGTACGGCGATGCGATGGCGGTTCTATGACCGGTGACTACTTTTTGTACGACGCTTGGAATCCCTGGTCGTTGTAAACGATGTTGCCGTTCCCGTCCAGCGTGCCGCTCCACATATGGTTGGGATTGGGCGGATCGGGAATCGAAAAGACGATCGCAGTTCCACTCAGCGTAAAAGTCCCGGTGGTAACATCCGAGTCGGGGCTGGAGGCACCAGAAACCGGGACAACGGTGAACCGGAACGTCTCCGTAAATGTCTTGTCGGCGCGAAGAACCATCGCGCCGGACGTAATGTCGAGTCGGCCGCCCGGAGCAGGGGTGGTGTAGGTGATGCTCGCGGGTAATCCGAGCGAGCCATTGACCGACAACAATCCGTAGCTGCCCGCAGCCGCGACATACGGATCGGGAGTCGGCGCCGGCGGAATCGGGGCAGGCGTGGGATTGGGGTCGGTCACCGAGCTTCCGCCGCCGCCGCCGCACGCAGCGGCCAAAAACAGCAACGCGGCTGCCGCCAGCGCGGTGACTCGCTTGACATCAACCCCTGCTGAGCGTCTTATCAACGAATGCCTCCACTGCAGATGTATTCGTCTCCCGACGTCCGACACATCGGATTGACAGTTCTCCGCACTACTGCATTAGCCAGCGCAGTCGTTTTAATCTCCGCGTGCGGCGGCGGATCGGACGCCGTCACATCGCCGCCAGTGACACCCGTTGTCACGAGCGTCACGGTCGTGGCTCCCGCTGGCACACTTCAAGTCGGGCAGGCATACCAATTTACCGCTACGGCCAAGGACAACACCGGCGCCGCCATCAGCGGCGCTCCAATTACGTGGTCGGTGACGCCCTCGTCCGCCGCGGGAGTCACGGCCACCGGCATAGTGACTCCCGTTGCACCAGGCGCGGCGACGGTTCGAGCCGCCACGGGGACTGTCGCCGGTACTGCCGCAATCAGCTTCGTAGACGCTCCTCCTCCGCTGCAGGCCGACGTGCTGATGTCGGGCGAAATATTTCTTCCGTTCAACACCACCGTAAAGCTGAACGGCGTAGTTCGGTTCAACTTTCCCCCTGGCATCGTCCACAATGTGATTTTCGCCAACAGGGCGGGAGTGCCGGGCGACATTCTGCAGACTCAAAACGTGATAGTGTCGCGAGCCTTTTCCACCGTTGGGACATTTCCTTTCGACTGCACAATTCATCCGGGGATGAGCGGACAGATCACCGTCGTACCCTAATTACTTCGTAACTCCGCGAGTCGTCGGTACAAATCCGGGGAAGACGAAGTCGAGCTGGGAGTTTCCGAGCCGGTTCTTCACAATTTCCGCGAGAATGTCCCGGTGATCGATAGTGACCTTGACATCCTGGCCGGAATCCAGATTCTCCTTCGCCAGCGGCTGGAAGTTGTTCGTCATCACTCTCCCGCCGGTGATGTTCCTCCCCATCACGAACATGCAGGAGCCACGTCCGTGATCGGTGCCCTTGCTGCCGTTCTCGCGCACGTTCCGCCCGAATTCGGAAAGCGCCACGACGCTGACATTCTGTGACTGCGGGCCTGCGATGACATCCTTGTAGAAAGCGGCGAGCGCCGCCGAGAACTGTCCCATCAGCACATTCATCGCTCCGGCGAGGGGGTCCTGATTTGAATGCGTGTCCCATCCGCCGATGTCCACCTGGATCGCCTCGACGCCGATGTCGGCCTTGATCAATGCCGCCGCCGAGCGAAGACTGGTGGCGAAAGACGAGTTTGGATAAACAGCGCCATTCGCCGGAGCATATCCCGTGAAGTTGATGAGCTTGAGCAGATCGATCGTCGCCGTGGCATCAATGGCCGCCGAGCGTACCGGCTCGGGTGACGTGGCGTAATCGCCTTTCAGCCAGGTAGCGCGCTCAACCTTCGTCGCCGTCTGGCCGCCGAGCCCAAAGGTCGGCGGACTAGCGATGGGAAGAGTCTTTGGAGCGCCGATCAGCGTCTGCGGCAGGCCGTTCGCGATTCCAAGCGCGCGCAGCGGCGCTGTCGTCCGCACCGGTGTCGAGCTGGCGAGGTGCCGGCCAAGCCAGCCGGTGACGACGGTTGGATCACGCGGCTTTCCCACTTCAATGAACCGCTGGGCATCGAAATGCGACCGGGATGGATCCACCGAGCCGGCGCCGTGGATGAGCAGAAGACTCTGCGCGGTGAACGCTTCGACGAGAGGCGCCATCGCCTGGGGAAACGCGAAATTATTGTCGAGCGCGATGCCGCGAGTCGTGGCGGTGCTGTCCGGGCGCGGAACTGCGATCGTGGGGCGACCGGCGTAGTAGTTGGGATCGCTGAAGGGGATGCAAAGCGACAGCCCATCGGCGCCGCCGCGCATGAAAATCGAGATTATGACATCGCGATTCGATACAGCGGACTGCGCCAGTACGACCTTCGGCAGCCAGGGAGGAACCACTGTCGCGAGCAGCGCGGCCCCCGCCGACCAGCTGAGAAATTCACGCCGCGAGAGCTCGTTGTACTCGCTGCACCCTTCATTGCCGCAATCATGCATGCGAGCCTCCTCCGCCGTTGCCTGCCGCGCTCAATACCATTGGAAGCTCGACGAGTTGATGGCGAGCGCGAGAGCTTCCCGCACTCGTGTTGTGGTTATCGGCGCCGCCGCCAGATACGACTTGATCCTGCCGCTCGTCGTAGAGGGGAGCTCTCCCGCGAACATCCCGGAGCTTATCGCGCCGGTAATGGCGTCGGGGGTATCGGACGGACGGAATGCGGTTGGATCGACAATCACCTCGCCCGTGGTGAGGGCGGTGACATAGTCACCAAACTGCCACCGCGTCATGATACCGCCCGACCAATATTCGACGGTGTCCGGATACCCGTCGGGCGTCTCCCACAAAAAGGATTCGTGCCCGAGATTCGCCAGCTGCGTCTGCGCGATCGTCGAGAGCTTGGTCACTTTCGGATTCAGTGAGCGGAGTGCGGAAGCCACGAAGTGGAAGGGCCGCTTCTGTTTCACCGGAGCGTTGAGAAGGTTCTCGCGCTTCAAAATCTCCCTGATCATCGGGACAATGGAGCCTCCGGTAGCGAGATAAATGGAGGCTACGGAGGCGACGAGGTTTGCCGGCGGATCGTAACGCAGCAGCCAGCGGGCCATTTTTTTCGCGATGAAATTCGCCGTGTTCGGATGCACCACGAGCACATCGAGGACTTTCTCGCCATCGCGCTGTCCCGCCGCGCCGGGCCCGGGCGCGGCGGCGATGTTCTGGCCGAGAAAGGACTTTGCGCCGTAATCGTGGCCGGTAGCATCGAACACGAATTGGCCGCGGGTTCCGAGCGTCCATCCGCTGAAACAGCGTGCAACTTCGGCGACGTCGGTCTGGATGTAACCCGCATCCACTCCGAGCGTGTGAAGCTCCATCAGCTCGCGCGCATAATTCTGATTCACGTTCGGAAATCGGCTGGTGTTGTTGTCGAGATAGGCAAGCATCGCGGCGCTATGCGCGCTGGCACGCACCATGTCCGGAAACTTTCCCAGCGCGTTGGCTCTGATCACGTCACGGTCGTCGAGGAGCTTCAGGTAGCCGACTTTCCGCACGCTGATGTTGAAGTGATCGCTCCAAAACTCGACCATTCTCTCGTAGAGCTGGCGATTTGAGAACGCTGCACGGAAAAGCGTGGCTTCCTGGAGCTGCCGCTCGAGCGTGGTTGCATTCAATGCGGCGAGCGCCGTTCCATCCATCGCCAGCTCGGGGTACTGGGCGGTGATGAACGCGGCAACGGAACTGTCGTCGATTGAAGAGTATGCCAGCTGCTTTTCGAGATAGGCTTCGTAGCCAAGAGTGCGTGCGTCGGCGACGTCGGCAGCCGACATTCCCATCGTGATTCTGCGCACCAGGCGCACTTCAGGCGTGCCCCAGCGTTCGGCGAGATCGGGGGGCGCGTTGTGAAAGAGTCCCGGGACCTTCGGAGCGGAGTTGGTCGGGGACGTGTTGCGCCTGAAGCTCGCCATCGTCCCTCGTTGCGCCACGGCAACCGTTCCGGCGCCAGCGGCGATCGCCGCCGCGCTCTTGACGAAAAAGGCGCGGCGGCTGGCGACGCTGCTGACAACCACAGGTTCGCCCACGGCTCTCGCCGGGGCGGCGCGGCCTGTCGGTCCTTCTTCTTCGTGCTCCGGCGGTACGAGGCTCACGGAGCCCCCCTGGAAAGTGATCTGCCTGATGCGAACGAAGCGGTAACGAACCCGGCCGCCCATTCTATTGACGATCCCGACCCTAAAATGTTAGCGCGCCCCGAAACATCTTACAACGACGATTACCGAAATGCTTTCGGGACGGAAAGCTCCTCACGTCTAGCTGTCAGCCGCCTGACAAATCCTTGTCTTCCCCCGAACCGCCGGGGCGCCCGTCGCGGCCGAGCGTGCCAAGCTCAAATCCTGATGAATCATTCATCGCGGGGGTTCGGTAGATGTACGCCCTCCCCCACGGATCGCGTGGAACGTCCTTCTTGAGATAAGGGCCCCGCCAATTTGTGGGGGCCGGCGGCGTCGTTGGCCGCGCGCGGAGAGCCGCGAGCCCCTGCTCCGTCGTCGGATAGCTCCCATTGTCGAGGCGATAATTCTCGAGCGCAACGCCGAGCATCGCGATCTGTGCATTCGCCGTCGTGACGCGCGCATCGCTAACGCGCCCGATGATCTGCGGCGCAACGAGTCCCGCCAGCAGTCCGATGACGAGCAGCACCACCATCAGCTCAATAAGAGTAAATCCCCTTCTCGGCTTGTTCACCATTTCCCCGGGTCAGGCAAGTCGTGTGTTGATGCTGTAAATCGCCTGGAGCATCGCCAAAGCTACGAACCCGACGACGAGTCCGAAAACCACTATCAGCGCCGGCTCGAGGAGGGCGACAAGCGTGCCGGTGCGGCGAGTCACCTCCGCGTCCAGCGCGGCGGCGGCGCGCAGCGAAAGCTCATCGAGCGATCCGGTCTCCTCTCCGGCGGCGATAAGCTGCACGGCGAATGGCGGGAAGATGGGCGAGATCTCGCTCGAGAGCGTCCTCCCCTGGGCGACACCGTCAATCGCCCCTTCGACTGCGTTCGAGAGGTAGCGATTGGCCAGCGCGGCGCGCGCGATGCGAAGAGCCGAGAGGATGGGAACTCCGCTGCCCAGCAGCATTCCGAGCACCCGGCAGAATCTTGCCGCCGAACGTTCGAGCTCCAGATCTCCGATTGCCGGCAGCCGGAGGCGCGCCGAGTGCCACGCCTCCATTCCCGCCGGGCTCGCCGCCCATTTGCGAAAAAACAAAACGCCGGCGATGACTGCCGCTGCGAGCAGCCACCCCCAAGTCGTGATGAAACTGGCGGCACCGAGCAGGAACGAAGTCGATAGCGGGAGACTTCCTCCGGTATCGCCGAGTATCTGCACAAACCGGGGGAGGATGAAAAGAAGAATCACCAGCACTCCGACCGACGCCACCGTCGCCATCAGTGCCGGATATACAAGCGCCGACCGGAACCGCGCGCGCACAGCGGCGGCTTCCTCGAGATACTCAGCGAGCTGCAGCATCGCCTTGTCGAGCGCGCCTGTCGCTTCGCCGGTGGTAATCATCGCCAGGTAAACGGGATCGAAAATTCGCGGATGCTTGCCCATCGATTCCGCCAGTCCGGCGCCCGCGCGCACATCGGCGAGTATTCGCGTCGCGGCAGTCTCCAGATTCCGGTTCGGACATTGGGACGCCGCGAACGCCAGCGTTCGCTCGAGGGGAATTCCCGCCGCCACCATCGTCGCCAGGGTTCTCGTCCACAGCAGCACTGCAACATCCAGGCGCACTTTCCGATTTCCTGCCGGCCGAGGCGCGCTGGCGATCGCTGCCTCCGTCACGTCCACCGGGACGAGACGCCGTCTGCGGAGCTCTTCGATCGCCGCTGCACGCGAGTCGGATTCAATGCTTCCCGATTCCAGCCGCCCGCCGGCGTCGGCAGCGCGATAACGAAAGAGCGTGCTCACGGCGCTGTCTGCTCTCCAAGCACGCGATAGAGCTCGGCGACGCTGGTCGCACCCCGTCGCGCCAGCTCCCATCCCTCCTCCAGCAGCGACTTCATACCGCCGGCGCGTGCGGCGGCGCGGAGCTCATCGACGGACGCTCCGCGGACAATCCTATTCCGGATCTCGTCCGTCACAGGAATGAATTCGTAGATGCCGATGCGGCCACGATAGCCGCTTCCGGCGCAAGAATCACATCCCGCTCCCGCGCGGCGGAAACGACCCGGCCCGGACGGTAGGCTCGCCGGAATCTCCGCCGCTTCAGGCGACTGCTCTTCGCTGCACGAGTCGCACAGCACTCGCACGAGCCGCTGGGCCAAAACGCCGCTCAGCGTCGCCGCCACCTGGTAGGCAGGAATCCCCATATCGAGAAGTCTGTTCACGGCGCCGGCGGCATCGCTCGTGTGGAGGGTGGAAAAAACGAGATGGCCGGTCAGCGCCGCCTGCACCGCGATCTCAGCGGTTGGCGCGTCTCTCATTTCTCCGACCATTATGATGTTCGGATCGTGTCGCAGTATCGACCGCAGCGCGGTGTCGAAGTTGAGTCCGGCGCGCGGGTTTACGGGGATCTGAATGATGCCGGGAATCTCGTATTCGACCGGATCTTCGATGGTGACGACTTTGACGCCATCCGAGTTCACGCCGGCGATGGCGGCGTACAGCGTCGTCGTCTTGCCGGAGCCCGTCGGTCCGGTTACGAGCACCATCCCGCCGGCGCCGCGGATCAAACGCTCGAATGATTCGCGAACCCGCTCCGGCATCCCGAGCTCGGAAAGATTTCTACCGTGCCCGGCGTGATCGAGAATGCGGAGCGCGATGCTTTCGCCGTGAAGCGAGGGCAGTGTCGACACGCGTAGATCGACATCGCGATCGTCCAGCCGCAGCCTTGCGCGCCCATCCTGCGCAACGCGCTTTTCGGTGATATCCAGACCGGCGATGATCTTGAGCCGGCTGATCACCGACGCGCTGTAACGGTCGGCGAGCGTGGAGCCGTTCTGAAGCACGCCATCCACCCGGTAGCGGATCCGGATCCCCTCGCGCAGCGACTCGACGTGAATGTCGCTCGCACCCATTCGGACGGCATCGAGTATCAGCACGTTGACGAGCTTCACGACCGGAGGTTGGTTGGCGAGTGCTTCGGCATTCTCCGTCGCCGCGTGAGGCGAACTGCGCGGCGCGGCATCAATCCCCTCGGGCACGCTTTCGCGCTCGTGGCGCGCCGACATTATAGCGGCGAAGATCTCGCTCGCCGGCGTCTGAATCACCCGGAGCCGGCGGCCGAACACCCTGCTCAGCTCATCGGAAACGGTGGGGTCGAGCGGGCGGCCGACTGCGGTGGCGACAGTGCCTTCCGGATCCACGCCTAGCGGCAAGACGCAATATTCCTCGAGGTAGCGCAGCGATAGCTTGGAAGCCAGAGGGCCGAGCGCTGCATCCCGTAGCTCGGATCTGCGGAACGTCACGGGACCGGCGATGCGTGCGGCGGCGTGGGCGAAGGCGGCGGGACTGTTCGCGTCGAGTCGCCGAAAATTCCCGGAGCGGCGCTGTCCATCCGCGCTCGTATGCGGGCGCGTATCGAGTCCGCCTCGGCGTCCGTACGCACAATATAGGGCGTGACGAATATCGCGAGCTCGTTCCGGCTGTGACTTCGGCTCTGGCGCTTGAACAGATTTCCAATCAACGGAATGTCCTTGAGAAACGGAATCCCGGTATCGATGTAATCCTCGGCGCCGCCGATCAAGCCACCGATTACGACCGTCTGTCCGTTGCGTATCGTCGCCCGCGTGGACGCTTCGCGGGTCGAGATAACCGGTGCGTTGAGGGCGGATGGAACCGTCTGCGTCGTGAGCGTGCTGACTTCCTGGAGAATCTGAACGCTGACGTAGTTGTCCTGATTGATTGTCGGAACGATGGTGAGATTTGTGCCTACATCCTGAAACTGAACGGTGCGATCGATGGCGATGTCGTTCCCGAGCCTCGTCGAGACGACGAACGGGACCTTGCTGCCGACGAGGATGTGCGCCTCTCGATTGTTGGTGGCGAGAATCTCCGGCGTGGAAAGAATTCGAACGTCGGACTTGGCCGCGAGCGCGCTCAGCACTGCTTTTACCTTGTGGCGGTCGAGAGAGACGATTTTGAGAACGAGGTCGTCGACAACTCTCGTTGAATCCGGCGTCACCGGAGTACCGAACGAGCCCGTCGTCGAGCCCGTCACCGCCGACCAGTCGATCCCGAACTGCTGTGAGCGGTTGAGCGTGATCTCGGCGACGAGCACCTCGAGCAGAACCTGGGGAGGGCGCACGTCGAGAGCCTGCACTGTTTCGCGAATGACCGGGAAGTTCGGCGGAATCGTCCTGATGATTAGCGAATTGGTCGGGAGGTCCGGAATCACCGTCGTCTGTCCGACGAGGTTGCCGCTTCCCCCCGCCGGCGATGAGACACCGCCATCTCCTGACGGGATTGCGGGAGTCGAGATCGCGGGCGCCCTGATCAGCGTATCGCGCCGCATCTGAAACGCCTGCGCCTCACGTTGCCTGAACGCGTCGAGGTTCCGCGACAGGCTGCGGTCGTCGAGCGACTGATTGCGCCCGTTCATGACCGCGGTTCCGAACACCTGGCTGAGTGAGATCGCCAGCTCCGACGCCGACGCGAAATGAAGTGGAACCACGTAGGTGTGGAGCGACTGCGCCGGCGCTCGCTCCACTGGAAGAACCTGCGCTACCACTCCCTTCTGAATCATCGTCAAGCCGTTGCTCTCGAGTATGGTCTCAAGAATGGAAGCGACGTCGGCCTTGGTGACCGGGGAGGCGGTGGTAAATGAGATTCGCTTGTCGGGAACGTCGGTCATTACGACGCTGATGTCCGCTGTCATCGCGAGAGATCTGATTACGTCAGCTAATCGCGCATCGACGAAATTCACCGTGATGCCCGTTGTGCGCGCCGGCTGCTGCGCGAGAGCGACGCCGGCCGTTACACAAAAAAAGACGAGGACCCGGGCCAGGATTTTTCTCACCGGCGGGATGTGTCGGGGGGATTGACGCGGATTCGTGTCCGGCCGCGCGGGCCGGCTACAACCACCGAGCTGTCATCGATTCGCACCACACGATATCCCCCGATTCGATCTCCAGTTCTATACATGCGCCCCACGGAGCCCGCGGAGTCAGCCTGCATCAGCGCCAGCGCTCCAGTCGGACTCCGCAACACTCCGGACAAATGGGGAAGCGGCTCGGGTCCGTATGGCGAAACCGATGCGGCAGCTCCCACTTGGGATTCCGAACCCCCGGCAGTGGGATTATACCTCTGGCCCGGCGCGGCGCGAGTAGCAGAGAAGATGTCGGACCCGACAACTGTCGGCCCGGCGTCCTGGTCTGCGGTTCCGGCAGCTTCGATTCGCCCCAGGTTGGCCACCGAGTCCGATGCCGGCGGAGTGTGACGGGGCTGTGGAAAGGGAGGATCGGAGAAGAGAAGCAGTGCCGCCGCCGAAATCCCGGCCGCGGTTACTGCGAGGAGGAGGACGCGCGCTCGGTGCTCGATCACTGTTCGATTGCCGCAGGTGCGCTGAGGTTGAGCGAAATCTGGAGGACTCCCTCTCCCAGCGCGGAGCTGGAGACGATCGACATCTCCCGAATGTCGACCAGGGGCCTGCCCCGCTGGAGCGCGAAGAGAAATTCGGTGAGTCCGTAAATGTCCCCCACCGCCGAAACCGAGCACGGTATCAGGGGAAACGATCCGGACGAGGCGGCGGGCAGGTCGGCGATGTCGAGCCTGTTAAGCGTCAGTCCGTTTTCGTCGGCGTACCGTTGGACTATTCCCTGAAGCGTCGAGGCAGCGACCGCGGCCGTACGACCGAACAGCAGCTCATTTTTCGATGCCGACGCGCCGGGCGCCTCTGACGCGTCGCCAC
Source organism: Gemmatimonadota bacterium (assembly GCA_030946775.1). Taxonomy (GTDB): domain Bacteria; phylum Gemmatimonadota; class Gemmatimonadetes; order Gemmatimonadales; family Gemmatimonadaceae; genus UBA4720. Next base: position 6,864 of record JALYYD010000051.1, on the reverse strand, counting down.
GGTGCCCGACGAGCCATTCAACTTCCGCGAGCTCGTCTCTTTTTTCCGAGATCGCCCGCTCGCGGTCACGCCACCGATTCGAGAGCGGAATCAAAGTCGACGCCACGATGGCAATCGAAAGGATCGCCGCCCCTCCGGTGCGGATCCAACTGCGGCTACTAGCGAACGCGGGCACGAAATCCGATGGCGAAGGATTCGCGGATCTGTCCCGCGTCGCGAAAACGCGATGTCGCCGAACGAAAGCGTACGTTCTCGAGCTGCTTCTCGGCATCCAGCGCGGGAATAATCGCGTTCGCGTGCGCGGCGGTACCGTCAACTTCCCATTCGTCTCCCTTGAATCTGAGCGCGGTCACGAACGCGTCGCGCGGAAGCGCGCGCGAGAGAATGGACATTATCCCAAGCGGATCCGCGCGCGTTGCCCCGATCCGCTGCGCCAGCTGATTTGCGCTGCGGCGATTGTCGAGAGTCACGCGCGCGCGCTGCGCCGCTTCCATCTCCGGCGCCAGCTCCGTAAGGCGAGCATCGAGCTTTCCGAGGTACCGTTCACGCGCCCGGTCGAAGGAGAACAGCGCCAGCCCCAGAGCGATCGCAGCGGCAACCGCCCACGCGAGCACCCGGCGCCGTCTTCGCACGTTGATTCCTCGCGCGATCGGGCCGGGCGCGAGAACGTCCTGAGCCCGGCCGTCGGCGCCGCGAGCCGCCCCAAACGCGCAAAGGAATTCCACGGGGAGGCCGGCGACCGGCGCGGCAGGGCGCGGACTTTCGGCTTCGTCGTCACCGAATGCGCGTCGCGCCGAAACCACCAGGCCGCGCTCGATTCTCACTGTGCCGCGCTCTCCGGCGGCGGAGGGAAGAGTGAACACGCCGCTGATTGGGCCGCCGGTATTGAGCGCGCGCGACAACGCAATCGGACTGGGCTCGATCGATTCGACCGGCGCCCAATGCTCGAACGCTGCGGTCAGTCTCTCCAGGAGGCCGACCTCGGCGCCGAACACAAGATCGCTCTCGCCGGAGGAGGATATTGCCAGAGCGCTCTTCGTCGGGAAAAAACGCTCCGGCTCGAGGAGAATCATCCGGCGGCGCTCGTCGTTGCCGACGGGAGGCAGCGGGATGTTCTTGACAAGCAGAAACTCGAGTCCAATGGAGATGCCTATTCCGCCCACGCGCCCGAATGTCTTTTGCAGCAGCGCGACGCCGGCGCCGGGATCGTTTATGTCCCACTCGATCTCGAATCTCTTCAGCGGGCGGCCCGTCCATCTCGTAACGGAGACTGCGCGCGCACCTCGGGAAGACACATCCACTCCGACGAGCGCGGTCACAGATCGCGCTCCCGCCAATGCACCAGCACGAGCTTGTTGAGCTCTATCGCATAGACGGCCTGAATCTCGTGCGTCAGCTTGTGGCCCTTCGCCCAGCCGCGTGAAACGAGCAGCAATCTCGACGGTTCGTATTCCACGTCTCCGGCGGCGGCGGCGAGCACGGTATCGCTGGCACTCGCGGCATTGATCCTCCCGTCACCGTCAACGGTGAGATACGGCGCAGTCTTCATCAGGAGATCGCGCGATACGCCGGGAACTCCGTCCAGCGCGTCCAGCGAGCGAAGGGGCGCGGACCGCGGCATCGAGGTACCGCTCTCGCCGGCGCTTCCCCTGATCGCGGACGCGGCCGCTGCCGCCTCCATAGGCGAGGTGAAGTACTGGAAGAGCCGCGCGAGCTGCTGTGCTGTCGCCCAGTTGACGTCCAGCCGGGAATTCACATCCACGAACGTAAACACGAACCGCTCATCGCCGAGCGCCTGCTCCTCGGCGCCGATGCGTCCCTTCTCCAGTGAATTCAGGAGAACGCGGCGTGACGAGCTGTCGCGCGAGTCGGCGAGAAGGCGCTCGAGAGCGGCGACTCCCATTATCGCCCCGCTTTCCGCGGCGCGGCGCGCCTGTGCCTCCGCTTTCAGATTCATGGCCAGCGACTCGGAGCCGCGCGTCGCTGAAACGATCGCGGCGGCGATCGCGCCGAGAACGGCGACCATCCAGACCGCAAGCATCAGCGCGACGCCGGGGCGCTGTCTCATCGAAGCATATCCCGCCCCTCGACTCGAAGGAGCATCGGAGAGAAAGCCGGCGCGCCAGAGGAGGAAACGAGCTCGACGATCACAGCCGCCGGAAGCGGCTGCAGGGCTGTCCACGTGTCGTGCCATTGTCCGTCGGGGCCCGAGCCCATCGCGCGCACGCGGAGCCCGGTGACTCCGGGAAGCGTCGTCGCAAGCGCTCCTGACGTCAGCGAGTCCGCCGGCACGGCGGTGAACCTCACACCGTGACCCACCAGATCGAGCTTGATCATCCAAAGCCCGGTCGCGCCGCGAGGCTCGAGAATTCCCCGGGAGAGAAACGAAAGATGATCGGCGGGCTGTCCCGATGGCGCAATGGAGTGGGTGAGCTCGAACGCCGGATACCCCGGCACGATCGCATCGACGGCGTGTCTCGCTGCCGCGGATACCATCTGCTCGACCAAAGCCGCCGCCTCGACGCGCTCCCGGAGCTGCGCGCTTCGGTCTCCAGTGTCGAGGGCGGCGCGGAAAGTCCCGTACGCGATGAGCGCGACCATTCCGGTGATCGCGATTGCGGCGCTGACTTCGACGAGGGTGAACGCACGCCGGGCCGTCATTGGGACGCCAGCCTGTGGAGGAAAAAACGGGATCCGCCCGGCATCCTGACAGCGACGACGATTTCCTCCAGCCCGTTTTCGCGCGCCAGCCTTTCGACCGACGACGAAAAACCAACCGGCGCTCTCGTGACACGGCTATCGGGAAATACTCGCGCCTCTTCCATCGTCTCGTCGGCGTAGGCGACGGCGATCGCCCAATCGGCGGCATTGCGGGAGCCGGCGGCGCTGACCTGAAGCGCCTCGAGTATTCCGACGGCGAAGAGCCCGACGATCACGAGCGCTACGAGCGATTCCAGCAGAGTCACCGTGACGCCGCCACTGAATGAACAGCGCAGCTGACCGGATCCACCGTTGAGCCATCCAGCCGGCCCCGTTCGCTGGGAACGCAAATGCCCGCAGGAGAAATGGTCAGCCCTACTTTCATCGGCACGGGATCGATCGCTCCGTGTGCCAGCTCACGTCCCGGTGCGGCCGCCTCCGCGAGATTCCAGCTTCCGTCAGGCGCGATTACCAAGGTCAGCGTTTGCGCGCGCTCGATCGCCGTATGCCGCGCGGAGCCGATTACCTGCTGCGGCGAATTGGACGGAGCTGCCGTGACACGCGCGAACCCGGGCGCTGCCATGGCCAGGGCGATGCCGATGATCATCAGAACGATGACCACCTCTATTATGGTATAGGCGCGGCGCGTAATCCCCATCAGACGGAATCTGAAGCGGACGCTTCGTTCCCGCCAACGGAGACTGGTCCGGGCCCTACCTCCGATTCAGCTCCATCACCCACACGTCACTCTCCCTCGTCCCGATCGTATAGAACAGATTCTTTGAATCGACCCAGATCACTCCGCGGTACGGCTGACGAAGGGGATCGGCGAAATGGTAGAGCTGCTTCGTCGCACCGCTGGCAAAATCGACCACGCCGATAAACCACGTTCCGTCCTGCACGGTGCCGCAATAGTAAAAGAGTCGCGAATCCGTCGACCATACTCCGCCGAATATCGCGAGAGCGGAGTGACCCTTAAGCGGTACCGTCCTTCCACCACTCCCATCGGGGTGGATGAGAAGAACACCACCGTCGAGGTTGATGTCTCCCGCGATTGACACGGCGATCCAGTTCCCGTCCGGCGACCAGAGTGGCGCGCCGCCGCGCGCAAGAAAGCGCGGTTTTCCCCAGCCTGCCGTTCCCCGGCTTACGACCATCACGGAATCCGGCATCGCTACGTACGCGATGCTCATCCCATCCGCCGACCAACTTGCCAGACGCTCCTGTCGTGGTGTGGCCACGACGGTTTCGACGCGACTGCCATCGGCGGACATCACGAAGATGTCGCGGTTGCCGTTTCTGAAGCTGTGAAATGCGATCTGGGTCCCGTCGGGGGACCACGCCGGAGAAAAATCGTCCGCCGGATCGTGAGTAAGCTGCTGCGGCTCGCCTCCGTCGAGAGAGAGACGATAGATGTCCGCGTTGCCGTTCACGTTCGAATCATAGGCGAGCCATTTCTCGTCACGAGACACGGCCATCGATTCGATCGTCTGATTTCCGGACGTGAGTTGACGCATCGACGACGACTGAATCGGCTGAGTGCCGTTGATCGCCGCCTCCCAGATGTTGCCGGTCGTTGTGAACACCGAATACGCCAGCGAGTGACCGTCGGAGCTGAGTGAGATGCTGTGAGGATTCAACCCTGTGGTGAGTCTCGCCGGTGCGCCGTCCGGCTTCCCACTCGATCTCACGCGCTGACTGTAAATGTCCCGCGCTCCGCCGGTTGAAGAAACGAACAGAATGTGCTCGCCATCGGCCGCCCACACCGGACTCGTGTTTAGGTGATTCTCATCCGTGATGCGCTGAGGATCGCCGCCCGCCGCGGATACCACCCAGATCGAGCTGCCGGCGAGATTCCCGAGAGTGCTACCCCACATCAGGAATTCAGAATTGCCGGAGACGTACGCGACTCGCTTTCCATCGGGCGACCACGCGGGGGAATGACTGAGGTCGCGAGTGGTCGGCGTTATTCTCTTCAAATTTCTACCGTCGGCGTCGCCGACGTAAATGGCCCCGTCCCGACCGCTGGTGCACGCGAGTCGATCACCGGCCGGTGACCACGTACAACTTCCAAAGGGTCCGGGCGCCGAACCGGAAATCAGCGCCGAAGGGGAGCCACCGAGAGGAGGTATCGTGTAATTGGCTCCGTCGTGCCCGAGGTAGAGCAGAGCTGAGCCGTCCGGCTTCCAGCGTGGGAACTGCGCGTCGGTCATACCGTCGGTAAGAGGCACCGCCCGGCCGCCGCTTATCTGTCGGACGAAGATCTGCGCGCGTCCCGTCGGCGACGACGCCACATACGCGACCATCTTCCCGTCGGGGGAGATCGCGGGGGTGATCTCTACGCCGGGCGCGCTCGTAACCTGATGCGTCACTCCAATCGAGAACGATGCGTCGTCCTTCTTGAACGCAATCGTACTGAGGAAAACAGCGGCGACCAGAACTCCAGCCGCCGCGGCCGCGATCATCACGCGCTGAGGCGTCCATCTAAATACCGCGCGCACCTTCACCGGCTGCGTCACGCCGCTCGGGGTGAAGATCGTCTCCAACTGCGTGCGCAATTCCTCCGCCGTCTGCCATCTGTCGGACGGATGCTTTTCCAGGCACCGCATTATCGCCGACGCCAGCGCCGGCGAAAGATTCGGACGATGGTTCGTGATCGGATCAGGAGTCTGCGTCACCTGCGCCGAGAGCGTCATCTGCGGCGACATACCGGTGAATGGCGGACGTCCGGCAAGCAATTCGTATCCGACGACGCCAAGTGAATAGATGTCGGCGCGGTGATCGACGTTGGGATCTGCGGCAGCCTGCTCCGGCGCCATATACGCGGGAGTGCCGAGCGCGATGCCGAGTGAAGTCAGATTCGGCGTCCCGTCAATGCGCGATTCCGCGGTTGCGCTGCTCAGCGCCTTTGAGACGCCGAAGTCGGTGACGAGCGCGTGGCTGCCGGAAAAGAGAATGTTTTCCGGCTTGATGTCGCGGTGGACGACACCCTGCGAGTGCGCGGACTCGAGCGCGTCGGCGATCTCGCGAAGGATGCGCGTGGCGTCGGAAACGGGAAGCTCGCGCAGCCGCATCAGACGGGCGCGCAGATTCTCACCGGCGATGAACGGCATCGTATAGTAGAGCAGTCCGCCCTTCGCACCGGCTGACAGCAGCGGCACGATGTGCGGATGCTGGAGCTTCGCGGCGAGCTGAATCTCGCGACGGAAGCGATCGACGTTCAGCCCGGCGGCGAGATCGGGTGGCAGAACTTTGACCACGACCTGCCGGTCGAGCTCGAGATCCTGGACGAGGAACACGCGTGACATTCCCGCTCCTCCGAGCTCGCGATCGACGCGGTAGCCTTCTCCGAGGATGCCTTGAAGCTGATTTTGAAGTTCGTTAGCCAATTCGATGCCCGGTGCGGGTACACGAATATATGGGAGAACAGCGAGCCGGTTAACTGCAAACGCAGGAATACCCTGCTCGGGCCCGTGTGCGGAACGGCTGCCTGCGGGCGCTTCCTATCGACGGTTTTGTGCGAGGCACGAAACCATCTGCCGCTCCCCCCGAACCCCCAGGCAGTCCGTCCTAAGTTGTAGTTCTATTCCCTTCCCGCCCCTAGATTAGTCCCACCGATGTCCGAAATCCGCGACCAGCTCCAGCGCACCCTAGGCGACAACTACACCCTCGAGCGCGAGCTCGGCGGCGGCGGAATGTCACGCGTCTTCGTCGCCGAAGAGACGTCGCTCGGTCGCAAGGTCGTGGTGAAGGTTCTGCCGCCCGAGCTCGCGGCGGCGGTGAATCTCGAAAGATTCCGGCGCGAGATCCAGTTAGCGGCAAAGCTCCAGCATCCCCTCATCGTTCCTGTGCTCGCCGCCGGGGTCAGCGAGGGGCTCCCCTACTATACGATGCCGCTCATCGAGGGCGAGTCGCTGCGCGCAAGATTGTCGCGCGCCGGAGAGCTGCCGATCCACGACGCCGTGCGCGTGATGCGCGACATGCTGAGCGCGCTTTCGTACGCGCACGAGCACGGAGTCGTCCACCGCGACATCAAGCCGGACAACGTTCTCCTCACCGGGCAGCACGCGATGGTCGCCGACTTCGGCGTCGCGAAAGCGATCAGCGCGGCGACTAATCCCGGATCATCGCTCACGTCGCTCGGCGTCGCGCTCGGAACTCCCG
>JALYYD010000045.1 GCA_030946775.1 Gemmatimonadota bacterium | reverse complement strand
TAGTAAGAGGGGTAAGGCTGTCCTCGATGGCCGCTGCATAGACGAACGGCTTAAACGCCGAGCCTGGCTGGCGCATCGCGTCGATGGCGTGATCAAACTGCGACTGCTCGTAGTCGCGGCCGCCGATGAGGGCACGCACGTCCCCTGATGCCGGCTCGATGGCAACGACCATCCCCTGCAGGTAATCCGATTTTGCGCCAGCGATGTACGACGGATGCTTGTATCCCGGCCGCGACTCGATCGCGCGAGTTTCCTCCTCGAGCGCAACAGCCGCATCGCGCTGAAGCGCGGGATCGAGGGCGGTGTAAATGCGATATCCGCCCTGTGACACGGGAACGCCGGCGCGTGTCGCCTGGATTCGCACGACGTTCACATAGTACTGCGCCGCCGGCGGAACGCCGTAGCCTTTCACAGTCACAAGTGCAGATTGCCGCGCCGCCAGCGATTCGGTCCGGGTGATTAACCCCTGCTCCGCCATCGCGCTCAGCACGAGATTTCTTCTCTCACGCGCGCGATCCGGGTGTTGCACCGGGTCGAACAGCGGCGGCCCCTTCGGCATCGCGGCGAGCGTAGCGGCTTCAGCAAGCGTGAGCTTCGACGCGCTTTTACCGAAGTAGTGCCGCGCCGCTTCCTCGATCCCGAACCATCCGTGACCGAATGAGATCTGGTTCAGATACGCCTCGAGAATCTGATCCTTGCTGTAGTGCTTCTCCATCTCGATCGCGGCCGACTGCTCTTTTAACTTTCTGCCGATGCTGATGTCAGCGCGGCTGATGATCGACGGGTGCATGTTGCCGACGAGCTGTTGCGTGATGGTGCTTGCGCCGCGCCGATTCCCGAAAATGTCGTCCTTGATCGCTCCGGCGATGCCGACGACATCGACGCCGTTGTGCTGATAGAAGCGCTTGTCCTCGATGGCGACAAATGCCTGAGGTAGATACCTGGGCAAAGACGTGATCGGTACGCTGAGACGCCATTCGCGTCCGATCTCGCCGATAACAGAGCCGTCGCGCGCAATGACGAGCGAGGCCTGGGGCGGATTCACAATCCGCCACGGCTCCGTGTCCACCGCGTTGGCCTGCTGGCCGCCGAGGGCGGACGCGGAACCGAGAAAAACAATGAACGGGAGCGCCCTCAGCAATTGCCGCTGGCACTTCCTCATGTAATCTTCAGAGTGATGAATAGCTCCGTTCATCTGGCAATCGTTCAGTTCAAGCCGCGAAAAGGCGACTACAAATCAAATCTCGCGCGGCTTCCGCAGGTATTCTCCCAACTCGACCGGCTAGAACCGCGCCCGCAGGCGGCGGTTTTCGCCGAAACGGCCCTCACCGGCTACTTCGTCGAAGGGGGAATACGCGACGTCGCAATGACCGCCGGCGCCTTTGCCCGAGATCTTGACGCGCAGTATCGCCTAGGGGTTTCTACCCCCCTGCCCCTCGATGTGTGCATCGGCTTCTACGAAGTCTGGAACAACGCCTTCTATAATAGCGCTCTCTATGTGACCCTCGGCGGCGACGAGGGTCCGGTCATCGCGCACGTGCACCGGAAGCTGTTTCTGCCGACCTACGGGATGTTCGACGAGGAGCGTTTCGTGGATCGCGGGTTCGAGATCCGCGCGTTCGACACGGCGTGGGGGCGCGCTGCGATACTGGTGTGCGAAGACGCGTGGCACAGCTTCAGCGGGACGGTGGCGGCACTCGACGGCGCGGATCTGATCTTCGTTCTTTCGGCGTCGCCGGCGCGCGGGATCTGGCCGCGCGAAGAGGAAGGCGCAGTGCCGGCGAATCTGAAGCGATGGGAGCGCCTCGCGCGCGACATCGCAGAGGAGCACGGAGTGTTCGTATGCCTGGTGAATCTCGTGGGGACGGAGGGCGGGAAGACATTCTCGGGCGGCTCGATCGTCGCCGGTCCGCACGGCGACGTGCGCGCGCAGGCGCCGCTGTGGGATGAATCCATAATGACCGTCGCACTCGATACCGAAGATCTGACCCGCGCGCGCACCGACGCTCCGCTGCTCACCGATTTGCAGACGATGATGCCGCATTTGATGCGCACGGTTGATCGCATCCAGGCGGGCGAGCGGCTGACGCTCAGCTACGACGGCGCCACTGCCAATGGTGAGAAGAAGTCGGCGAAGTCCGGCGCGTCAGTGACAAAGAAGAGTTCGTCCGCCAATGGTAAAGCTCCGGAATCCGACATTACCGTGATGCGCGTCGAAGCGGCATCAGGCGGCCCTGCCCCGCTTGGGATCGATGGCGACCTCACCGAGGGCTGGCTCGTCTCATTTCTGCGTGAGGAGTTCGAGCGCCGTGGATTCAGGAAGGCGGTCATTGGATTATCCGGCGGAGTTGATTCCGCCGTCACGGCCTATCTCGCGGCGAAGGCGCTGGGAAAGGAAAACGTCATCGGAATCCGGATGCCGTACCGCACGTCGAGCAAGGATTCTCTCGAGCACGCGCAACTGGTAATCGACGCGCTGGGGATCGAATCGGAGACGATCGACATCTCCGGAGCGGTTGACGGATACCTGGCCACCGAGCCCGATGCTGATCCCGCGCGGCGCGGAAATGTAATGGCGCGCCAGCGGATGATCGTATTGTTCGATCAATCGGCCAAGCATCACGCGCTTCCCGTCGGAACGGGCAACAAGACCGAGCGGCTGCTCGGCTATTTCACCTGGCACGCCGATGATTCGCCGCCGATAAATCCCCTCGGCGATCTTTTCAAATCCCAGGTGTGGGAGCTGGCGAGGCACCTCGGCGTGCCGAGCGTGATCATCGAGAAGCCCGCTTCAGCGGACCTGATCGAAGGGCAGACCGACGAAGGTGATTTCGGGATAGCCTACGCTGAAGCGGACGAAATTCTGAACTGGCTCGTTACCGGATACAGCGCGAGCGCGCTGGTGGAACGGGGCTTCGATGCGGAGAAGGTAGAACTGGTCAGGAAGCGCCTATCCGGCACCCACTGGAAGCGTAAGCTCCCGACGGTAGCGATGGTCAGTCCGACAGGGATCGGCGAGGCCTATCTCAGACCGGTTGACTACTAAAAGCCCCACCCGATAGACAGTCTTCCAGTCGGAAGCGCTTCACTGCCGCGGCGTCCGCCGCCGTGGTAAAAGAGTCGTTTTGCTCCCAGGCCAGCTTCGATTCCGAAACGCTGCTCCTTTCCGATCCACCAGCTATAGTCGCCCTGGACACCGAGTGTGAAGGCGTTCGACGCGCCGTTGCCGATGGAATAGCTACTCCCGGCCCCGTAGCAATCAACACAGGCTGGGTAGACAACATAGTCCGAATTGACATGCGTGTAACCGATCGTTGCGCCGATCGCGAAACCGCGAATCCTCTCCGCGGCGGGGTAAAACCGAAGAATTCCGTCCAGCGAGCTGTAACCGAAGTCGTTAGTCCCGTCGTACGATCCGGCCAGCCCAATGGATCCGGAAGGCGCGAACGAATGCTCGATCTCGGCACTGAAGTAGCCGAACACGATGCCAAGCGGATTAATGGAGACGAGATTCTTTGGAGCAGAGGAGTCCGCCCCCGAAACGAGCGTTCGCGTCGCGCTGCGCTGAAACCCTGCACCCCCGGTCTGCTGAGCTGGAGCTCGGGAGGAGATCGTGATGACTGCGAGCAGCGCAAACCAGCCGAAGTGTCTTCTCATCATGGGGGTAAGAGTCAATGGAATACCCAAGCATATAGCTTTTTGCGGTCCCCGAAAATGTATGAATCGTTTCCAAAAAGTGCGCCTTTCGTATTGCATCTTCCCCCCGTCCGCCCGCTAATTTCAGGGCGGACCCCCAATACCGGAAATGGCTACCAGAACCCTTCCTGAAAGAGACGCTGTGAAAGGCGCGAAAACCGAGAGCGGACTGAGCTCCGAACAGCTGGTCGCGGCCTACCGCAACATGCTGCTTTCGAGGCGCATCGACGACAAGGAAGTCGGGCTCAAGCGCCAGAACAAGATCTTCTTCCAGATCTCCGGCGCGGGACACGAAGCGATTCTCACCGCCGCGGGAATGGTGCTGAAGTCGAAGTACGACTGGTTCTACACCTACTATCGCGATCGCGCTCTCTGCCTCTCCCGCGGCGTCACGCCGGCGGAGATGCTGTACGAAGCGGTCGGAGCGGCGATCGATCCGGCGTCGGGCGGACGGCAGATGCCGAGCCACTGGGGACACAAGGACTACAACATCGTCTCGGCGTCGTCGCCGACGGGGACGCAGTTCCTGCAGGGAGTCGGCTGCGCGGAAGCGTCGATGCGCGCGAAGCTGCTGGGCATCACCGAAGGATTCGAGAAAGATGAAGTCGTGCTCATCACGACCGGTGATGGCACGACCAGCGAGGGCGAGTTCTGGGAATCGCTGAACACGGCGTCGAATCTCAAGCTTCCCGCGGTCTATCTGGTGGAGGACAACGGCTACGCGATCTCCGTTCCCGTCGAAGTGGGCACGACGGGCGGAAACATCTCGAAGCTCGTGCGCTCGTTCCCGAACTTCTACATCGAGGAAGTTGACGGGTGCGATCTCCTCAAGAGCTACGACGCGATGAAGCGCGCCGTGACTTATGCGCGCGAGAGAAAGGGACCCGCGCTCGTTCACGCCAAGGTCATCCGTCCGTACTCCCACTCGCTCTCGGACGACGAGACCAAGTACCGTCCGCCCGCTGAGCGCGAGGAGGATGCGCTGCGCGATCCGGTGACGGTTTTCCCGAAGTGGCTCGTGTCCGAAGGCCACGCTACAGACGAGCAGATCAAGAAGATTCTCGAAGAAGTGGACGAGATCGTCCTCGCCGCCACGGACGACGCTTTGTCGCAGGAGCAGCCGGGCCCGGAGACGATTCAGTTCGGCGTGTACTCGCCGACGGTGGACCCGACGAGCGAGCAGTTCGACACCGAGGACGATCCGCAGTACGCGGGCGATCCGACGACGATCGTTGACATGCTCAACGCGTGCATGAAAGACGAGATGCGGCGCGACCCGAAGATTCTCGTTTTCGGAGAGGACGTCGCCGACGTCTCACGCGAGGAGCATCTCGGCAAGGTGAAGGGCAAGGGCGGCGTCTTCGCCGTCACGTGGGGGCTGCAGAAAGAGTTTGGCGGCGTGCGCGTGTTCAACACGCCGCTCGCCGAAGCGAACATCGTCGGACGCGCAATCGGGCTCGCGGCGCGCGGATTCAAGCCGGTGGTCGAAATTCAGTTCTTCGACTACATCTGGCCGGCGTACATGCAGATCAGAGACGAGCTGGCAACGATGCGCTGGAGATCGAATAACAACTTCTCCTCGCCAGTCGTGATCCGCGTTACGTATGGCGGATACATCCGCGGCGCGATCTATCACTCGCAGACGGGCGCGTCGCTGTTCACGCACTGTCCGGGACTGAGAGTTGTTTGTCCGTCGAACGCGTTGGATGCGAACGGACTTCTGCGCACGGCGATACGCTGCGAGGATCCAGTGATGTTCCTCGAGCACAAGCATCTCTACCGGCAGACGTACAACAAGAGCGCGTATCCCGGTCAGAATTTCATGATCCCGTTCGGAAAGGCGAAGACCGTTCGGGAAGGAACCGACGTCACCGTCGTGACCTACGGAGCGACGGTTCAGCGCGCGCTCGTCGCGGCGAACGCGGTGGCGGAGAACGGCATCAACGTCGAGGTGATCGACCTTCGCTCGCTCAATCCTTGGGACAAGGAAGCGGTGTTCACGTCGGTGAAGAAGACGTCGCGGGTGATCGTCGCCTACGAGGATTCGCTTTCGTGGGGATACGGCGCCGAGATCTCGGCGGCGATCGCCGACGAGTGCTTCGCGTGGCTGGACGCGCCGGTGAGGCGCGTGGCGTCAGCCGACACGTTCGTGGGTTATGCGCCGCGGCTGGAGGATGCGATCCTGCCGCAGGTCGAGGACTTCAAGAAGGCGTACGAAGAGATCGTGACCTACTAGCTACATCAGCTTTTCCATCCCCTTGGGAACGATCTTCTTGTAACCCGCGGGAGCCACGAACGCCGTTGTGGGAACATCAACCTTGTGGATGTTCGACATCTCCAGCGTCTGTGTCCGCATCGAGCCGGTGCCCATCATGCTGCTTCTTGCGTCGAGCGATATTTTCAGCGCCATCGCGGACCCGACTCGTTTGCCAGCCGCGGCAAGCTGATCCGCAAACGCTCTCGGAAGTCCCGGGACCGAGCCCGTCTGATCGGTAGCGGCGGCGAGGATCGTGCTACCAACGGCGAAGTCCTTGAGATCCGGCGCGACATAGTAATCACCGAGCAGATCCTGCTCGCCGACCGGCTGTCCGCCAACGCTGATCCTGATCGTCGCATTCAGTCGATAGAGCAGCGTGTTGTACCCGGCGATCTCTCCACCAGGACCGAGGCTATCCACCGTCACGGTGCTCCCGGTGAAATCCATAGATGGCATTCCCGGCATGCTCTTCATCGCATCCTTCATCTTTTCCATCATCGCCGTGGGCGAGAACTGCACGAACTGCTTGTCCCGATGATTGATCAGCGTGAGCAGCTTCGCCGCGCCAGTGTCCGCCTGAATGATGGAAATGGAATCACCGAGATCGGTCATTCCGATTTTCCCGAGCGATGACTTTCCGAAGAAATCCATTCGCACGCTGGTGGGCGTCACGAAGGCGTGACCGGTGCTCGTTTGACGCTGACCGTCAATCTTCTCGGTGAGCGTGAAGTCGTAAGTGAGGCCCGACTGGGCGGCGGCGATGGATGGCGCGATGCAAGCGAGGACAGCGGCAATTCGGACGAACCGGTTCATTCAGATCTCTCCTGACAGAGTCGGAAACAAAGCTATGTGGTACCCTCGGGTCTCGGCCAGCGCAAAGATGCCAGAACTGACGTTGCGAGGATGGCGCCCACAACGCCAAGCGATCCAATGATTGGCATCGGAAGGAAATGGTCCACCAACATCTTCGCGCCAATGAACATCAGGACCAGCGACAATCCGAGCTTCAGGTACCGGAACTTGTCCACCACACTGGCGAGCAGCGAATAAAGCGCGCGCAAGCCGAGCACGGCGCAAATGTTGGAGGTGTAGATGATGAACGGGTCGCGCGTCACAGCAAAGATCGCCGGGATGGAGTCGGTGGCGAAAATGACGTCGGTCGTGTCCACAAGAATCAAGACGATGAACAGTGGTGTCGCGGTCCGGCGCAGGATTCCCCGCGCATCGGGGCGCTGGACGAAGAACTTCTCGCCGTCGTACTCTTTCGTCACCGGCATCAACTTCCGCGCTAGACGCAGAACCGGATCGCGCTCCGGGTCGTAATCGGCTTCGCTTTTCTGGACCGCCATGCGGAACCCGGTGAAGACCAGGAACGCGCCGAAGATGTAAAGGATCCATTCGAAGCGTGAGACCAGCGCCGCACCGGCGAAAATCATCCCGCCGCGGAGGAGGAGCGCGCCAATGATTCCCCAGAAGAGCACGCGATGCTGATACTGCTTCGGCACCTTGAAGTACGCGAAGATCAGCACGAAGACGAAAATGTTGTCCACCGAGAGAGCGTACTCGATGAGATAGCCGGTGAGAAACTGGAGACCGGCCTCGTGCCCCATCGTCTTGTACACACCGGCCGCGAAGCTCAGCGAGAGCGCTACCCACACGACGCTCCATATCGCCGCCTGCTTCACCGAAGCATCGTTCGACCTCTTGTGGAGAATGACGAGGTCGAAGAACAGAATGGCGAGCACGACGGCGTTGAAGCCGATCCATCCCCAAAGATGATTCATCGCTCGCCTCCGGCGCCGGTGCTCCGGCCGCCGCTACCTTCTCTCGAGCGCCTCGCGGACGTCGAGGAGGACTTCGAAGTAGAGTTGCTCGCGGCGGTACGCGAAATCGAGGGAGACGAGCTGCGTCTGGTCGCCGGTCGCCTTCGCACGCTCGAACGCCTCGCGATACATCTCGTCGAGATTGGAAAGGATGTCTTTGCGCGGGCGCGACATGATCTGCCTCGGGTCGTTCGGGTTGGATGGAGGGCGAAGTCCGGCGAGCTCCTGAAGCATCAGCTCCGGGTCGCGATCATCAAAGAGCAGTTTCTTCGCTGCTCCGAACGCTACCCTGCGGGGATTCAAGGAATCTGGCATTCGACCTGTTGGATGAACTTCGATTGATGCTACAGAAAAATAGAGTTGCGCGAACCGGGTTACAACCGATGGAACACCGCTTCCTCTACAATGCGGCCCCCTTTGAGGTGCTCGACGACGATCCGCTCCATCAGTGCGGGGGTAACTCCGGCGTACCACACGCCATCGGGGTAGACGACTACTACCGGCCCACTCTCGCAAACGCCCAGGCACGGGGATTCGCCCCGCTTCACGCGGGACGGGCCGAAAAGGAGATCTTCCCGCTCGAGGAGTGACGCGAGAAGAACATAGAGCTCCCTTCCCTGTCTTTGCGGAGAACAGTATCCGCCGGTGCAGACGATGACGTGCCGGGAGTACGGCTCCATTCGAGGGAGGGGCGCGGTCATTGTCGATAAAGATAGGCGGGTTCGGCCTTGCCGCCCGCGAAGCGCGCGCGGATGTTCATACTTCACCTTTAACTGATAATGCAACCAGAAACCGGCGCCACGCCGCCAAGCCCCGCCGATTCAGTGAAGCCGCCCTCGCACGTCGTTGCCAAGTGGGTCGGCGGCCACCGCTTCGACACCGGACGTCCGGGCGGACCCATCGCGCGGTTCGAGGCCGGCGGGGAATCGGGACAAAGCCCCCCCGATGCGCTCCTCAGCGCTCTCGCGTCGTGCAGCGCGATCGACGTCGTGGACATTCTGGCGAAGCGGCGAACGCCCGTGGCGTCGCTCGAGATCAACGTGATAGGCGAGCGTGTGGACACCACTCCGAAAAGATTCAAGCACATCACGCTCCAATTCCGCATCGGCGGCGCGGGGATCGAGCGCGATCAGGCGGAGCGCGCCATCACACTTGCAGTGACCAAGTACTGCTCGGTACGTGATTCACTGCGCGAGGACATCGTCGTTGACTGGACTCTGGAATTGACGGACGCGTCGGGCGGCGAGGCCGCGGGCTAGTATCTCAATTCCTCTGCGGCAATCGGGAGACGCGGTCTCATACGCCAGACTTTTCGTGGCGCTGCTGCTTTTTGTCGTTTCCTCGCTCGTCATTCTTCCCGCCCCGACATACTCGCTGTGGGAACTTTCCATCGGCGTAACGGAACGCGGCTACTTGCTCGTTCCCGTCGCGATATTCGCTGCTTTCATCGGCCGGCGGGCAACACTTGTCTCCCGGCTGGCGACGATTCTCTCGCTCTTCTCTTCCGCAGTTCTGCTTATCCCCCTGGCACAAGCGGCGCAGATTGAGAGCGGACTGGACGCGAGCTTGAACCGTGCCTTTCACGCGTCACCGGCGATTGCGGCTCAGCGTGGCGGGAATCTCTCGTTCGCCGCTCTCTTCAAGCCGGGGCAGACCGCAGAACCAACGACGCTGCATTTTGCGGTGACCGATGCCGGCTCGGCGGGCTCTGATTCCCTCGGACTCGATTTCTACCCGGCTCGGGGCAATCTGCACGCTCCGCTCGTGGTGATGATACACGGCGGATCCTGGCAGAGCGGCGCACGCACAGCCCTCCCGGAGCTCAACGGTTACCTCTCCTCCATCGGCTACGCGGTTGCCGCGCCGTCATACAGGTTCGCGCCGGCACATCCCTTTCCCGCGGCGCTGAACGACATACGGAGCGCGATCCATTTGCTTCGCGCAAACGCCGGAGAGTTGGGAATCGATACCTCGCGCATCGTCATCGCCGGGAGATCAGCGGGGGGCGAGCTGGCGCTGCTGCTCGCCTATACCGCCCGCGATCCCGCAATACGCGGAGCGATCGGATTTTATTCGCCGGCTGACATGGTGTGGGGATTCAACCACCCTTCGAATCCACGTGTGCTCAACAGCACCGACGCGCTCGTAGAA
>JALYYD010000010.1 GCA_030946775.1 Gemmatimonadota bacterium | reverse complement strand
CCGAAACTTTCCAAAGGTGACGTCGTCGTGGACGGGGGCAATTCCTACTATCGCGACGATCTGCTTCGCGCCAAGCGCCTTGCCGATCTGGGACTGCATCACGTGGACTGTGGGACCAGCGGCGGTGTTGTTGGTCTTGAGCGCGGGTATTGCCTGATGATCGGCGGAGAAGCCGATGTGATACGCCGGCTGGATCCGATCTTTGCCACTCTCGCTCCGGGAGCGGGATCAGCTGCCAGGACACCCGGGCGTGAAGGTCGCAGCGAAACTGCAGAGAAGGGCTATCTGCGCTGCGGACCCAACGGTGCAGGCCATTTCGTAAAAATGGTTCACAACGGTATCGAGTATGGGATGATGGCTGCGTACGCCGAGGGGCTGAACATCCTCAAGCATGCTGGCGTGGGAAAGAAAGCGCCCGCGTCCGCGGATGCCGAGACCACTCCACTCCGCGATCCGGCCGCATATCAGTACGATCTGGACCTTCCGGACATTGCGGAAGTTTGGCGTCGAGGCAGCGTGATCGCTTCTTGGCTGCTCGATCTGACCGCGGCGGCGCTCGCTGCCGATCCTGCCCTCGATGCATTCGAGGGACGCGTATCGGATTCGGGAGAGGGACGCTGGACACTCGAAGCCGCGATAGACGAGGCGGTGCCGGCGAACGTGCTCGCGGCGGCGCTCTTCGGCCGCTTCGCCTCGCGCGGAGACGCGGACTTCCAGAATCGTCTCCTTTCCGCGATGCGGTCCGAGTTCGGTGGCCACGCGGAGAAGAGTGGACCGGGGTGATCCACGCGCACAGGGATGGTCGAGTGAGTGACGTGTGACAGGAACGAGAAGCTTGCTTGGTGCGGAGTCGCGGATGCTCGGCACCGTCCAGCGGCAGGCGTTCGCTTATTTTCTACACGAAACGAATCCCGACAACGGACTGGTCGCTGACAGCACTCGGCCAGGCGCGCCTTCGAGCATCGCTACCATCGGGCTCGGCCTTACAGCATACCCTGTCGCAGTAGAGCGCGGGTTCGTTTCCAGGCGAGAGGCAGCGCGGCGTACGCTCAGCACACTGCGATTCTTCTGGAAGAGCAAGCAGGGGTCCGAGCCCGACGCAACCTGATATCGAGGTTTTTACTACCATTTTCTCGACATGCACTCCGGCGGCCGCGTGTGGGAGTGCGAATTGTCGACGGTGGATTCCGCTCTGCTCATCGCCGGAATGCTTACGGCTGCAGCTTACTTCGACGGAAACCGCGACACCGAATGCGAGATCCGCGAGCTAGCCGAACTGATGTACGCACGCGTCGAGTGGCAGTGGGCGCTGAACGGCGGATTGACGCTGACTCACGGGTGGAAACCTGGTGATGGATTCCTTCCGTACCGGTGGAAAGGCTACGACGAGGCGTTGCTGCTGTACGTGCTCGCGCTCGGGTCTCGCACGCATCCTGTCTCTGCGGACAGCTATACGGCGTGGGCCTCGACGTATGATTGGAGGTCGGTCTACGGCACCGCATTCCTGTACGCCGGTCCGCTATTCACGCATCAACTCTCGCACGTGTGGATCGACTTTCGCGGGATTCAGGATGCGTTCATGCGCGAGCACGACTGTGACTACTTCGAGAACAGCCGCCGCGCGACGCTGGTGCAGCAGCAGCACGCCATCCGAAATCCTGGCGCGTACGCGGGGTATACGAAATTGTGCTGGGGGATGACCGCGAGCGACGGTCCCGGCGATGTGACAATGAAAATCGGGGGGCGCCAGCGTCAATTCTTCGGATACCTTGCGCGCGGAGTCCCTGACGGCCCCGATGACGGTACCCTCGCGCCGTGGGGCGTGGCGGCATCGTTGCCGTTCGCGCCGGAGATTGTGCTGCCGAGCATCGCCCATTGGCAGGCGCTGTGCCTCGGTGGCGAGCATCAATACGGATTCAGGACCACCTTTAATCCAACGTTCCCTGATCCGGCCGGCACCGGGCACGGATGGGTCTCGCCGTGGCACCTCGGTCTCAATCAAGGACCGATGGTCGTGATGATCGAGAACTATCGTTCCGGACTGATCTGGAAGCTGCTCCGGGAGAGCCCGCACATCGTGGCCGGCCTTCGTGCCGCCGGATTCACCGGCGGCTGGCTTTCTGAGCGGAACGCGAATGCACCATCGAGCTGAGAGATCGGAGATGACGGTGCGGTGTCAAAATGCCAGAAAGAGGTAGAGGTACAACGTATTATTGTCCGCCGCACTGCGGCCGCCAGCTACATCGTACGCGCTCCACGCCCCATTGAATTTGCTGTAGGTTAGGTACTGCATTCCTACGCGCGCGTTCTGCCATGGGTTAAAGTTGATCTCGCCGATCTCTCCCTCCGTGTTCGGCCGTCCGAAACGGCTCCCGACGAGCGACTGCGGGGCATAGAGCGTCGTGTCAGTCGTCCCGGTGGTTTGAAAATAGCCTATCGTGAAACTGTACCGTGTGCTTGGCAGATAGGCGACGTTGATGCGGGCACTCGTCAACCGTTGCGCGGCGTTATCGGCACCGCCGGAGCTTCGTGTCGCCAGCAGTTGTTGCCGCTCGTGGATGATGCTCGCTCTTCCAATCAAGGTGGCGCCGCCGTGGCGCTGCTCGACCTGAGCGTCGACCGCTATGTCGCTGTAGCGGTTGAGCAGGCCCGACACGCCTTCGGGGTAGAGGTGCGCGTCGAAGCCGAACGTTCCCAGCATCAGCGACGTCGTCGGCGTTTCGTGCTGCCACGCAACGCGCCAGTATGGAATGACGTTGGCCGCGGTGTTTCGCGCTGATGAGTCGAGCGGCAGGGCAATTCCCTGTGGCGCCGAGCGATAGACTGTGAATTCCGTATAAAGCAAGTTGTTGTAGAGCGAGTACGCCCCCAGGCCAACTACCTGCTGGGCGAGTGTGCCGTCGATCAAGGTGCTTGCGATCGGCGACGGCGCGGTGGAAGATCCGACGAACGGAAATGCCCAGGAGGGCACTGTGTTCCAGACGTCCTGCAAAGTCGGGTTGTTGTGCAGAGTGAGTCCATACAGCAGGTCGTGACCGGCGAGCGTGCCGTGATCGGCGTAGCGAATGTCGATCATATCGATGCCGAATGACCCCGAGGCCGCCTCATATGTGAATTGCGAAAAAACGCCGATCTTGGGCGTCACTGACCCGGCGAGCCACACGCCGAGCGCTTGCGGCATCTCCGCCGTGCTGTTTTGCGTGCCCTGGACCGCCTTTCTCGTTCGCGTCAGAGAGGAAAGTACCATCGCCGAAACCGCCGGAATCGGGGACAACCTAAGCGACTCCTTCCCTGCTGAATCGCCGGGCTGACCGATTGTCGTCAGGCCGGTGAGTGTGTAACCGTTCAACTTGAAGCGGCGTCCGAAGGGTGTGAGTTGCGGAAACTGATAGTGACACGAACTGCACGCGAGCCGCGTTTGTTGCGAATACGCGGGCACGAGCTTGTAAAGTTTGGCGAGCGCGGCGTAGAGCGAAGGTGGGGCAACGACCCCCCGGGCGGGAACGCCCGGAATGAGATCACCCACGGAACGCGAGAGACCTGGCACGTGGGAATGCGCTGGGCGCGCAATGGGGATCGC
>JALYYD010000328.1 GCA_030946775.1 Gemmatimonadota bacterium | reverse complement strand
CCCGACCGCACTCCTGCGCTGCTGGCTCGGCTTGCCGACGCCATCGCCGGTTACGTCGTGCAGCGGGTGAAGCTCGTCATCTCCGATCTCGATGATACGCTCTGGGGCGGTCGCGTCGGAGACGACGGCTACGAAGGCATCGAGCTGGATCCGTCTGGACCGGGACGTCACTTCCTCAGAATGCAGTCGTTCCTCGCCGGACTTCAGGAGCAGGGAGTCGTGCTCGCGCTGGCGAGCAAGAACAACCGCGCCCCGGTTGAGGAAGTGTTCGAGAAGCGCCCGGAGATGATGGTCGGGCTCAAGGATTTCGCCGCGACGGAGATTCACTGGGAGCCGAAGTCCGTCAGCGTCGGCCGGATCCTCGAGCGTCTCAATCTCACCCGCACAGGAATCGTCTTCCTCGACGACAATCCGGTCGAGCGCGAGGAAGTCCGCCGCCAGTTCCCCGAATTGATCGTCCCCGACCTGCCGGAGGATCCGGCGCAGCGCGTGCCGATGCTCGTCGCCAGCGGAATATTCGATCGCCGAGTGGTTACCGACGAGTCCCGCAGCCGCAGCACGATGTATGCGCAGAACTCGGAGCGTGAGAGCGCGATGGCGTCGTCGGCTAACATCGACGACTTCCTCCGCGATCTCGAGATGGTGATGGAAGTGATGCCGGTGGATGACGCGCGCGAGCGTGTGCTGGAGCTGATTCAGAAGACGAACCAGTTCAACCTCACCACCCGGCGCTACAGCTGGGAGGATGTCTCCGCGATCACCCGCCGCGGATTCGGCGTCTGCTACCGTCTCAAGGACAAGTTTGGCGATAACGGAATCATCAGCGTTGTGCTCGTTGACGCCGAGGGCGACGAAGGGCGCATCGACCTCTGGCTGATGTCGTGCCGGGTGCTGGGAAGAAAGGTGGAGGAGGCGATTCTAGCCGACGTCGCCTGCCGCGCCCGTGAGCGCGGCATTCGACGCCTCGTCGGAGAGTTCATTCCTTCGCCGAAAAATGCGCTGGTAAAAGATCTCTATCCCAAGCTCGGTTTTACGGAGCGAAAGAGCGACTCCTCGAAGAGCGACTACATTCGCGCGACTGAAGGCGCCGACGCTCCGGCCGGGACCGATCTGATCAAGCTCGTAGAGCGCAGCGCCGTCGCCGGCTGATGGCGCGCCTCACCGCTGACGATTTCAAGCGCCAGCTCGCCGATGTCGTTCGTCCGGGTGATGAGCTCGTGGTCGTTTACTCGGGCATTTGGACCTTCGGGCACCGCTTCGCCGCGGCGCCCGCCGACGTTCCGAAGGTCGTGCTCGACGCAATGCTTGAATCGCTCGGCCCGAATCAGACGCTGCTGCTCCCGTCGTACACGTACAACTTCACGAAGACCCGCGTTTACTCGCCGCGCGACTCGACGCCTGAGACGGGGGTGCTTCCCGTCACGATGCACGAAAGCTTTCCCCACGTTCGCACCCGCAGCGCGCTCAATTCGTTTCTCGCCTCCGGACCGCGGGCGGAAGAGTTGGCGAATGTGCGCGGCCAGACGCTGTGGGGAGAGGGAAGTCTCAAGCATCATTTTCAGAGGCAGCACGCGCGAATCGTCGTACTCGGACTGCCCTGGGAAGCTGCGTGCGGATTTCTGCACCGCATCGAAGAGGAAGCCGACGCACCGTACCGCTATCACAAGACGTTCCGCGGCACCTGGGATGAGTATGGAAAGAAGTCGGACTTCGCGGAGACGATGTTCGTCCGCCCGCTCGCGTTCCGCCCCGTCTTCAAGTGGGCGATGGTCGATCAGCTCCTTCGCTCCCGGAACCAAATCCTGAAAAGCGCTGGCGAAATCTTCCTTGAATCTGCGGACGCATCGGACATCGTCGCCGCGGGAAGGGAGATCGTCGACGACGATCCTTATGCGCTCATCGCCAACGTGGATGATGTGCGCGACTGGGTAAAGAACGGAAAGGCAGCGGAGATCGAAGCACTGCGCGCGGAAGATCCCGGCGCGCTCGAATATCACGATCGCCTTACGGCGAGCCACACACACTGAGAACAAGAGGATGACGCAGCAGCTGAATACCTGGGAAGGCGAGTTCGGAGACGAATACACAGAGCGCAACGTCGTTGACTGGCGCGTGCGCGAGTCCGCGTTCCGCGAGATGGTCAAGGACCTCGGGCTGGAGAAAGTGCTGGAGGTCGGCTGCAACCGCGGCCACAACCTCATCGCACTCTCGCACATACTCGTCGAGTCCTCCGAAGTCGTCGGGCTCGAGCCGAATCCGAAGGCCCGCGCTCTCGCCCGCGCCGCCGGTGAAGACGTCGGTGTCATCACCGGGACCGCCTACGAGATTCCCTTCAAGGACGGCTGGTTCGATCTCGCGTTCACCTGCACCGTCCTCATTCACGTGCCGCTCGCGCAGCTGCCGACCGCGATGAAGGAGATCGCGCGCGTCAGCAAGCGCTACATCCTATGCATCGAGTACTTCGACACGAAGGAAACGCCGATTCACTATCGCGGACACGACGATCTGCTCTGGAAGCGCGACTTCCTCTCCGAGTACAAGAAGGCGATTCCTGGGGTGAAGGTTCTGCGCGAGGGCTACTGGGACGCGAAGGACGGATTCGATCGCTCGAACTGGTGGCTGCTCGAAAAGCCGTAAGCCAAGATGAAAACAGTCGCCATCATCCAGGCGCATATGGGCAGCACCAGGCTGCCCGGGAAGGTTCTTCGCAACATCGGTGACCGGACGATGCTCGCCCGCGTTGTTCGCCGTGTGTCTCGCGCCAAGGAGCTTTCCGCTATCGTCGTCGCGTGCTCGACAGAGCCTGCCGACGAAGCGATCGTGCACGAATGCGAGAAGCTCGGCGTCGCATCGTTCCGCGGCAGCGACTCCGACGTGCTCGACCGCTACGCGCAGACGGCGAAGGCGCATCCCGCCGACGCGTACGTCCGAATCACATCCGACTGCCCGCTGATCGACCCCGAAGTCATCGACCTCGTCGTCTCGCGCTATGCGCAGGGCGACTGCGACTACGCCAGCAACACAGTTGACCGCACATTTCCTCGCGGCCTCGACAACGAAGCGTTCAGCGCGAACGGACTCGAGCAGGCGTCGAAGGAAGCAATAGAACCTTACCAGCGCGTGCACGTCACGCCGTTCTTCTATCAGAACCCGCAAAGATTCCGCATCGCCCAGTTAAAGCAGGGCGAGAATCAGAGCGAGCTTCGATGGACTGTGGACACTGCAGACGACCTCGCTTTCGCGACCGCGGTTTATGACGCGCTGGGCGGAGGAGACGATTTCTCGCGCCGCGACGTGTTGGCTCTCCTCGAGCGCAGGCCTGAACTCGCGGAGATCAACCAGCACGTGAAGCAGAAGGGACCGCGCGAGCTTTGATTCTCATCACCGGCGCCAGTGGCCTGCTCGGATCGAATCTCGTTCTTACCGGAGTCAAAGCGGGGCGGGAGATCGCCGCGCTCACGCACGATCATCCGATCCATCTCGATGGCGTGGAGAGCGTTCGCGTCGATCTGACCGATACTCCCGCTGTGAACGCGGTAGTGGCGAAGCTTCGCCCGTCGGCCGTAATCCACTGCGCGGCGATGACGAACATCGACGACGCCGAGCGAAGCCCCGAGGCCGCGATGCGAATCAACGGCGCGGCGTCGGGCGCGCTGGCGGAAGCGGCGGCAAATGTTGGAGCGCGGTTCGTCTACGTCTCGACCGACACGGTGTTCGACGGAACGAGGAAGTTCAGCAGCGAGACCGACGAAGTGAGGCCGCTGAACGTTTACGGACGCACCAAGCTGGCCGGCGAGCACGCCTCGCTGCGTCTCAATCCGAACACGATCGTCGCGCGCACCAATCTCTATGGATGGAACGCGCTGCCGAAGCAGAGTCTCGCCGAGTGGGTGCTGGAGAGTCTGGAGCGGGGCGAGACAGTTCCCGGATTCACCGATGTGTTCTTCTGCCCCTTTCTCGTCAACGACCTCGCCGAGTCTCTTTTTGCGATGGTGGACAGGAATCTGACGGGCATCTATCACGTCGTCGGGTCGGAGCGGATCAGCAAGCACGACTTCGCCGCGCGCGTCGCGCGCCGCTTCGGCCTCGACGAGTCGAAGGTGCTTCCGGCGTCGGTGCAGGACGCCGCGCTCTCCGCGCCCCGGGTGCACGAGCTTTCGCTTTCGACGGACAAGATCGCGGGCGCTCTCGGCAGGAAGATGCCGGGCGTGGATAAAGGGCTGGAGCGCTTCGCCGCGCTCCGCGACAACGGATTCAGAACGGAGCTGCGAGCAATGGTGACAACCCGATGACGTCGTTCAAGCTCGGCAAGAAGATGGTGGGGCTGGACCATCCCACTTACTTCGTCGCCGACATCTCTGCCAATCACGACGGCTCGCTGGAGAGAGCGAAGCTGCTCATCCGGCTCTGCGCCGAAGCGGGCGCGAACGCGGCGAAGTTCCAGAACTTCCGCGCCGCGCACATAGTCAGCGACCGCGGCTTCAAGGAGCTGGGCGGCCAGATGTCGCACCAGGCGAAGTGGAAGAAGAGCGTGTTCAGCGTCTATCAGGGCGCCGAGCTGCCGTGGGAATGGACAGAAGACCTGAAGAAGGAGTGCGACGCCGCGGGCATCGACTACTTCTCCGCGCCGTACGATCTCGAGGCGGTGGAGATGCTCGATCCTTACGTCGAGCTGTTCAAGATCGGATCGGGCGACATCACCTGGCCGGAAATGCTCGAAGCAGTGGCGCTAAGGAACAAGCCGGTGCTGCTCGCGACCGGCGCATCGGAGCTGAGCGAAGTTGAGCGCGCGGTGGAAACGATCCTCCGCATCAACAAGAAGCTTGTGCTGATGCAGTGCAACACGAACTACACCGCCTCTCTCGAGAACTTCAGGCACGTGCATCTGCGCGCCCTCGCGACCTTCGCGACCAGATTTCCGAACACCATACTCGGGCTCTCCGACCACACCCCTGGACACGCGACGACGCTCGGCGCCGTCACGCTCGGCGCGCGCGTGATCGAAAAGCATTTCACCGACGACAACGCACGCGAAGGTCCGGATCACCCGTTCTCGATGACGCCCGTGACGTGGCGCGATATGGTCGACCGCACGCGGGAGCTGGAGTACGCGCTGGGCTCGACCGACAAGTTCGTCGCCGACAATGAGAAGGAGACGGTAGTGGTGCAGCGGCGCTCGCTTCGCGCAGTGAAAGATCTCAAGGCGGGAACCGTGCTGACAGCGGAGATGCTCGAGCCGCTGCGCCCGGCGCCGCGCGACGCGGTGTTTCCGTATCAACTCTCGGAAGTGGTTGGGAAGAGACTTTCCTCCGATCTCCCCGCGGGCGCCGCGCTGACGAAAGCGGCCCTGTCGAATAGTTGATGCGCGTTCTGTATTACAGCGACAACGCTTCAGGTCATAATCAACGGTTTTTGAAAAAGCTCGCGGCCTCGGGTCACGAGATCTGGTTTTGCGACGCGACGTTTTCGCCACGGCCGCAGGACTGGCTGCCGCAGGGAATCAAGGAGTTCGTCCCGTCTGCGCCGCTTCCGCGCGACGCGGGCCCCGAATCGGTAGAGAAGGGAATCGCTGAAGTGCGGCGGATGCTCGAGGACGTGAAGCCCGACGTCGTCCACGCAGGACCGGTGCAGACCGCGGGTTATGGAATCGCGCTGGCGGGATTTCATCCGATGCTGCTGATGTCGTGGGGCTCGGACATCCTTCTCTCCGATGAGCGCGACGTGAAATGGAAGGAGGCGACGCGACTCGCACTCGAAGGTGCGGACGGATTGTTCGTGGACAGCACTACCGTTCTGGAGAAGGCAAACGGGAGGGCGATGCTGCCCGACGACCGCATCGTTCAGCTCCCATGGGGGGTCGAGCTCGCGCGCTACGAGCGCACGACGGCGGAGCAGGATGAGGCG
>JALYYD010000323.1 GCA_030946775.1 Gemmatimonadota bacterium | reverse complement strand
TCATC
The DNA here is from genome assembly GCA_030946775.1 of Gemmatimonadota bacterium. GTDB lineage: Bacteria > Gemmatimonadota > Gemmatimonadetes > Gemmatimonadales > Gemmatimonadaceae > UBA4720. Next base: position 2,725 of record JALYYD010000323.1, on the reverse strand, counting down.
GCCACCGGTTCCGTTCCAGTCGAGCTTCCCTTCCTCAAATTCGACGAGGAGAGAATCCTCTCCAACACCGGCGCGCTGAAGATTCCGGAGGTGCCGAAGCACCTCATCGTCATCGGCGGCGGCGTCATCGGTCTCGAGCTGGGCTCAGTCTGGCGCAGACTCGGCGCGAAGGTCACCGTCGTCGAGCTGTTCCCGACGATTCTTCCCGGCAGCGACGAAGAGATCGTCAAGGAAGCGGACAAGATCTTCCGAAAGCAGGGGCTCGATATCCGCGCCGGGACCAAGGTCACCGGCGGCAAACGCAACGGCGACAAGGTTTCGATCGAGATCGAGAAGGATGGCGCGAAAGAAACTCTCGAAGCGGATTACGTTCTCGTCTCCGTCGGGAGAAAGCCATCGCTCACCGGCGTTGACGCCGCATCGCTCGGGCTCAACCTCGGCAAGCGCGGCGAGATCTCCGTTGACGATCAGATGCGCACGAACATCCCTAACGTCTTCGCCATCGGCGACGCCGTCGGCGGAAAGCTTCTCGCGCACAAGGCGGAAGAAGAAGGCGTGATCGCCGTCGAGGTCATCGCCGGCCGCAAGGTGCATTTGGACTACAAGTCGATGCCGTCCATCGTTTACACCTGGCCGGAGATCGCCAGCGTCGGACTAGCCGAGCACGAAGTGAAGGCGAGCGGGAAGAAATACAAGGTCGGCAAGTTCCCGTTCAGCGCCAACGGGCGCGCGCGCTCGATGGCCGAGACGCTCGGCTTCGTGAAGTTCATCGCCGATGAAGCGACCGACGAGCTGCTCGGATGCCACATCATCGGCGCGAACGCGAGCGATCTGATCCAGGAAGTGGTGCTCGCGTTCGAATATCGCGGGTCGTCGGAGGACATCGGCATTACGGTTCACTCGCATCCGACGCTCGGTGAAGCAGTGAAAGAAGCGGCCCTCGGGGTGCTCGGGCGTTCGATTCATATCTGAACTGCAACCGCAACTGCAACTGAACGGGTACCTGATACCTGTAGCACTGAAGTTGAGCAGGTTCTGTTCACGACGGAATTGACTTGTCGGCGCATCTGAAAGCTCGCCCTCAATCACATCGTAACGTCAGTGTGTCGTGAGCTGATGCGACCGGGCTACAGAGCCACAGGTATCAGATACCCGTTCAGTCTCAGGTTGCAGTTTTCAGTTCACCCTCCGTTCAGTCCCCCGAACCAAATCTCTCGCGATCGGCGACGTAAAGCTCGAGGTAGCCGCACTCCTCGCACAGGAACGGCATCACGACGAGGCCGTGCGCCGGATCCACCGTTCCGGTCTTGGCGTCGCCGGTGACGTTGGCCAGTGCCTTGAAGTTGTCGGTGCGTGTCATTCTCGTCTTCGTATGGGTGATGCAGTAGCGCTTTCCGTCACGGATGGGCATTGGGCGGCCTCTTTGGGCGTGGAGTCACGGGTGGTTCGCTATAATATGGGACGATGAGGCCATTTTGACGACCAAGATCCGCCCGCTCGACCGGCGCGACCACGACGCCGTCCGTGTAATCCTCGAGAATTCCGGCAACTTCACCGCCGATGAGATCGCCACGGCGATCGAGCTCGTGGACGAATGGCTCGAGCTTGGCGAAGCGAGCGGCTATCTCACCTACGTCCTCGAGTCCACCAACGATCCTTTTCCTATCATCGGCTACGTCTGCTTCGGCGAGGCCCCGCTGACGACGGGAACTTACGATCTGTACTGGATTGCCGTGGACATCAAGCATCATCGCGGCGGCCACGGCAAGAAGCTGATTCAATTTGCCGAGGGGGAAGTCGAGAGACGCGGCGGGCGGATGCTCCTCATCGAGACATCGTCACAGGAGACATATGCCGCGACTATCAAGTTCTATGAGGGAACGGGTTACGAGCTCGCGGCAAGGATTCGCGATTTTTACAAGCCGGGTGACGATAAGTTGATCTTTCGAAAAGCCCTCGCAGCGGGAAGCGCCTCGTGAGCGCCGTCAGCATCAACGCACGCGACGCGCAATACGCCGGTGGCGTCATCGCGGACGGCGTCGCCGACGACACGGCGGCCGTTCAGGCGGCGGTAACCGCCGCCGCGACCATGAAAGGAGCGGCGAGCAGGAGGGTGCAGCTTCCGGCGGGGCGCCTTGTCATCACCGACCAGATTCACTCCACCGCTTTCGGAGTCGAGATTGTCGGCACCGGCGAGGCAACCGAGATCCATTTCAATCCTGCTTCGCCAACGTCGTGTTTTCGTTTTCAGGCCCCGGGCGGAATCATAGCCCGCTGCGGAGTGCGCGATCTGATTTTTTCGTCTCCGGCGAACCGCATCGCGAAAGTCGCCGTCGAGTTCGTGGACGCATCGCACCATTGGGTGGAGAACGTCCACGCCGTTGAGGGCAACTGGGATTCCCCCGGCAACATCGGCTTTCTCTTCCGGGGGCGCGAGCTCGGCAGACTCGGCCCGCACATCACGATGGCGTGCGAGCGGCCGGTAGTCTTCCGCGCGAATCCGAATCTTGCGTCGATCGGCTGCGATCATTTCCGAATGGTGTCGCCAATTCAGCTGATCGGGCGCGGCAAGGAACAGAACGCGGCGCTCACGACCCGGCCGCTGATCACCAAGGAAGCCGGCTGCCCTGTCACCTCGTTCAACGTTGACGGCGTCGTCTCCCTCAACCGCGGCAGCCAGGGGTTTCTCTTTCTCACACAGTACGGAGCGACGCGCGATCCGCAG
>JALYYD010000320.1 GCA_030946775.1 Gemmatimonadota bacterium | reverse complement strand
TACGGGTTCGGGGCGTACGTCAAGTCCTTCAATCCGGGGTCATTTTACACCGGAACGGTGGCTGCCCTCGTTCTGGTGGTCATTTGGGTGTACTACGCCTCGCTCATTTTCATCCTCGGCGGGGAGGTCGCCCAGGTGTACGAGCTGCGCCGGGTCAGAAAGCGCCAGCGCGAAGCTTTCGAGGATTGAGTATGTTTCCTGCGTCGGAGGTCGCCGCAGTGCAGGTGCCCCACAACATTTTCGGAGGAAGCTCTCGTGCGTAAGCTAGCAGCAGTGGCGGCCGTGATGGCCGTTGTAAGCGTCTCGGCGTGCAAGAAGACCGGCGACGGTCAGTATGAAGTCCAGAAGCCGGTTGTCGGCACGCAGACCGACACGATCTCGACCCCAACGGTCTCGGTCGGTACGGATTCGGCTACGGTCTCCGTTCCCAAGGTCGAGGTGAAGAAGGACTCCGCCACGATCAAGGTCCCGACCGTCCAGATCAACGCGCCGAAGAAGAAGTAATCTTTCGCGGCGACAAAAAAGCTCCGCCTCAGGGTGGGGCTTTTTTCGTTTCCGGCACCTCGCTGATGCGCCTTCGTCCGGATATATTTGAGGTGCCCCAGGTCCCGGAGGGCGAAAGCCCGCTAACTCCGTCAGGACCCCGAAGGTAGCAGCGGCATGTGGTGTCTTACGTTGCTCCGTCAGGCCTGGGGTATTCCCGCCCGCCAATGTCAGTCGCCTTAGCCCGAAAATACCGACCGCGCAAATTCTCCGAAGTCGCCGTCCAGTCGCATGTGTCCAGTACTCTGCGCGGGGCGATTGCTCGGGGACGTGTCGCGCACGGATACCTGCTGTGCGGGCCGCGCGGGGTCGGCAAGACGACGCTCGCCCGCGTCCTGGCGATGGCGCTCAACTGCGAGAACAAGCGTGATGACGGAGAGCCCTGCGGTGAGTGCACATCCTGCCGCCACATCTGGAGCGGCTCCGCCAGTCTCGACGTAGTAGAGATCGACGCCGCGTCCAACCGGGGTGTCGACGACGCCCGTGATCTTCGCGAACGCGCTCTCTACGCTCCATCCGGAGATGACCGCTACAAGGTCTACATCGTTGACGAGGCGCACATGCTTACGAGAGAGGCCTGGAACGCGCTGCTGAAGATTCTCGAAGAGCCGCCGCCGCGCGTCGTCTTCGTCTTCGCGACCACCGAGCCGCAGAAGATCGCGCAGATGGCGGCGCCAGTGCTGAGCCGGCTCCAGCGCTTCGACTTGAAGCGCATCGGCCCGGCCGACATTCGTGAGCGCCTCGACACGGTGCTTGCCGCCGAAAAGGTGGAGGCTGCGCCCGACGCGCTGGCAATGATCGCCCGCGCCGCCGACGGATCGATGCGGGACGCTCTCAGTCTCGCCGATCAGGTGATTTCCATCGGCGACGGGCCGGTGACCGTCGAGCGCGTTCGGGACGCGCTCGGTCTCGTCCCGGAGGACGAATACCTCACCGTGCTCGGGATCATCCGCGACCACCGCGCTTCCGAGGTGTTTCCCCTCGTCAATCGTCTCGGCGATGCGGGCGTCGATTTCGCCGTATTTCTCGCCGGGTTCACCGACGTCCTCCGCGGCCAGCTCGCCGTGGCGCTCGGCGGCAAAGCCGAATCTGTTTCGCCGCGCATCGCCGAAGCGCTCGTCGCGCAGCGGGATTCGTTCTCCGCCGGCGATCTGCTTAGAATGCTCGCTGCCATCAGCACGCTCGAGCCGAACTTTCGAAAGAGCGGCCAGCAGCAGATGCTGGTGGAAATGCTGCTCGTTCGCCTGGCGCTCATAGACCGCACCGTTTCGATCGAAGATCTGCTCAGGGGAATGGGAAGCGGTGGCGGCGCAGGCGCGCCGGCGATTCCGGCTCCGCGCGCGGCGTCGAGAGCACCGCAGCCGCCGGCGCCGCCGCCGCGTCAAGCGTCCGCTGCTCCGGTGGCAGATTATGATGAGATCGAAACCGGCGGACCGCCGTCGCCCGCCGCGCAGCGGCCGATCGAGCGCGAGCGCAGTCCCGAGCAGCTCGCTCGCGCGCGCGACGCAATGGACCGCACCGCGCAGAGCGATTCGAGAGAGCGCATCACCACCGAAGCCCTCAAGCAGGAGCGCATCGGAAAGCTGCGCCAGCAGGATCCGGCTCTTGGCGCGGCGATCGACGCGCTCGATCTCGAGCTTCTCGACTAGCTTACGACCACAACAGAATCCCGACGACAATGCCCGATTTTTCGAAGATGCTCGAGCAGGCGCAGGCGATGCAATCCAAGCTGCAGCAGATGCAGGATGACCTTCAGCATCAGCGGGTCACTGGAACCGCGGGCGCGGGCGCAGTTTCGATCGAAGCGGACGGGAAGGGAAACGTCGTCAAGGTCAGCATCGACCGCGGCGTGGTGAGTCCTGACGATGTCGCGATGCTTGAGGATCTCATCCTCGTCGCGGTGAATCAGGCGCAGCAGAAAGCCGCCGACATAGCCAAAATCGAGATGGGCAAGATGACCGGTGGTCTGAACCTCCCCTTCAAGCTTCCGTTTTAGTTGAGCGCTATCGACGACCTCGCCGGCGAGCTGGCCCGGCTTCCCGGTATCGGCAGAAAGACGGCACTCCGCCTCACTTATCATTTGTTGAGACAGCCGGCGGATCAGAGCAAAAAGCTCGCGAACGCGCTCGCCACGCTCGCCGAGAAGGTTAAGCCGTGCGCGAAATGCTTCAATTTGACGGAAGATGAAATCTGCTCGATCTGCCGCGACGTGCGCCGCGACCCGGGCATCATCTGCGTCGTCGAAGAAGCGTCCGACATCGGCGCCATCGAGCGCGCCGGCGAATTCCGCGGCGTGTACCACGTGCTAGGCGGACGCCTCTCGCCGCTGGACGGGGTTGGACCCGAAGATCTGACAATTCCCGCGCTCGAGGCAAGAGCCGCCGATGGAGCGGTCAGGGAAGTGATCATCGCCACCAATCCGAGTATTGAGGGAGAGGCGACCGCGCTGTACGTTCAGCGAAAGATTTCCAGACATCCGCTGACCGTCTCGCGCATAGCGCGCGGGCTCCCGGTAGGCGGCGACCTCGAATACGCTGACGGAGTGACGATCGCACAGGCATTGACCGCGCGGAGGGCGATGTAAATGAAAGCCGCCCGCACCAAGCTCGTCGCTGTCGGATTCGTCGGCGGAGTCGCCGCCGGGACGCTCGTCTGGTCGCGCCTGCAGCGCACGCATCGTCGCGATCTCTTCAGCCCGCGCCGCTTTCGCCGTGTCGCCGCTCTCAGTTTTCTTCGCGGGCGTCCAACGGTATCGACCGCGCAGCTTCTCCGCGAATACATCGCGTGGGAGCGGAGTCCGCTGCTCCGTCAGCGCGGTGTGAAGCTGCTGCACCGGCTCGAGGCGACGCTACAGTAGATGACAGCCGGCGCCGCGAGCTGGACGTTCACCGAAGACGACTTCGGTGCGATCACCGGATCCCTCCGCCGCTTCCTCGACGAAACGCGCGCGATGTGCGCGCTGCTCGTGGACAAGTCCGGCCAGCTCGTCACTACCGTCGGCAACGCTCCCGGGCTCGACACGACTACCTTCGCGACTCTTACCGCCGCCGACTTCGGAGCCAACGATCAGCTGGCGCGGATTCTCGGCGAGACGGAATTTTCCAGCTTGTTTCACCAGGGCGAACGCGAATCGGTTCTAGTTGCCGACGTCGCCCGCAGGCTCATTCTCGTGGTGATATTCGATTCCCGCACCAGCGTAGGTCTGGTCAAGCTCAAGCTCAAGCCGGAAGTGGACGAGCTGACCGCGCTTCTCGACGCCGCGATGTCCCGGTCGAGAGCCGGCGCGCCGCCGCAGGAAAAACTGCTCCACGGCGCCGAGCAAGAGATCGACGATCTCTTCCAATGGTGAGGAAGAATCCATGTCGATGATCAACTACGCGTCGCGCGAGATCAACTGCAAGATCGTTTATTATGGTCCCGGACTCGGCGGCAAGACCACGAACCTCGAGCACATCTACGGCAAGGTGAAGCCGGAGACGCGCGGCAAGCTAATCTCCCTCGCCACCGAGACCGAGCGCACGCTCTTCTTCGATTTCCTTCCCGTGGACCTCGGCACGATTCGCGGGTTCAAGACGCGCTTCCACCTCTACACCGTTCCCGGCCAGGTTTACTACAACGCCAGCCGCAAGCTCATTCTCAAGAACGTTGACGGAATCGTTTTCGTCGGCGATTCGCAGACGGAGCGGATGGAAGCGAATCTGGAGTCGATGCAGAACCTGTACGACAACATGGCGGAGTACGGATACGATTTGACGAAGATGCCGTTCGTGATCCAGTACAATAAGCGCGACCTGCCGAACGCCGCTCCAGTCGCCGACCTCCAGTCCGCTCTCAACCCGGGCTGGGAAGTAGACGACAACGCGAAGCATCGAGTGACTCCGGATCCGTACCACGCCGGCGAGAATCTCGTCGACCAGATCGCCACGGGTGAATGGGTCGAGCGTGCGCCGTATTTCGAGGCGATCGCCGTCAACGGCGACGGAGTTTTCGACACGCTGAAGGCGGTCAGCAAGCTGGTGCTCAAAGCGCTCGCATAGGCGGCGTCATGATGAACCTTCCCAACTCGATCACTGTCGGGCGCATTCTCACCGCGCCATTTATCGCCGCGCTGCCTTTCATCGCCTCGCCCGGGGCACGGCTCGTCGCGTTCGTTCTCTACATCGCCGCCGCGATCACCGATTATTATGACGGCAAGCTCGCGCGCACCCGCGGGCTCGTCACCGACATGGGCCGGATGCTCGATCCGCTCGCCGACAAGCTGCTCCTCTTCGCCACGCTCATTCCGATGTTCGTGCTGATGTCTCCGGCAGGCGACCGCTTCGCCCCGGCGATCGCAACGACATCCGAAGCTTCCACGATGCCCTTCCTCACGCCGTTCGGAGATGTGGGCCTCGCGTGGTGGATCGTCGCCATCGTCATCGGGCGTGAAGTGTTCATGACGCTCTTTCGCCAGTTCGCCGCCTGGCGAGGAGTCGTCATCGGCGCGATCGGACCCGCGAAGTGGAAGACCGGATTCCAGTGCACGTGGGTGGGATCCGCATACTTCTGGTTTTTCGCGTCCGCTCTCGCGGCGCGGCGCGGGTGGACGAGCGGCGCCTGGTTGGGGTTCGCGTACTTCAACGGGATCGTCGGCACCGTGACGATGATCGCCGCCGTCTTTCTCACTCTCTATTCGCTGCTCCTTTACCTGCGGCGATACGGAAGCCTGTTCGTCCGTTGAGCGGTCGGCGGATAGAGATAGTCACGATCGGGGACGAGCTGCTGCTCGGGTTCACCATCGACACTAACGCCGCCCACCTCTCGAGGGCGCTCGGCGAGATCGGATACGAAGTAGTTCGCCGCACGACGGTCGGCGATCGCGCCGGGGAAATCGGAAGCGCGGTGAAGGACGCACTCGCTCGAACCGGCGCCGTCATCACGACCGGCGGGCTCGGGCCAACAAGTGACGACCTCAGCAAAGCATCCGTCGCCGGTCTGTTCGGAATGAAAATGGTTCTCGACGAAGGCGTCCTGAAGCAGATCGAGGAGCGGTGGGCGCGTCTCTTTCCCGGTCGCCACTTTCCGCCTACCAATCGGCAGCAGGCGGAGATCCCCGAAGGCGCGACAGTTCTCACCAACCGGCACGGAAGCGCGCCCGGTATCTGGATCGAGGACTCGTCGGGCCGTTGGGTGGCGATGCTTCCCGGTGTCCCGCGCGAGATGCGCGGAATGCTCGCCGACGAAGTCCTCCCGCGTCTCGAGAAGAGTTCGGGCGCCACAGTCATTCTCTCAAAGACTCTTCGCACCTCCGGCATCGGCGAATCGGCGATCGCCGAAATCCTCGGACCCGCGCCTCTGGGCACTGATGAAGCGGAAGTCCCCATCGCTCTCGCTTTCCTTCCGTCGGCGAACGGCGTCGATCTGCGCCTGACCGTGAGAGGTGTAAGCCTCCCAAAGGCGGAAACGCTGCTCAATGCGGCTGCCATGAAACTGAGGAAGCCTGTCGCGCCGTACGTGTATGGAGAGGACGACGCCGACCTCGCGTCGGTCGTCCTCCAAATTTGCAGAGCGAAGGGCGTCACGCTCGCCGTCGCAGAGAGCTGCACTGGTGGGATGCTCGGTCAACGATTGACAGCCATCCCCGGTTCCAGCGACGTCTTTCGCGGCGGAGTCATTGCATATGACAATTCGGTCAAGGTGGCACTTCTGGGTGTAAGCGAAGAGGTCCTTAACGCGCACGGCGCGGTAAGCGTAGAATGCGCCGCGGCGATGGCGATCGGAGCCCGGAGCCGCCTCGGCACGAAGATTGGAGTAAGCATCACCGGTATCGCCGGACCTGATGGAGGCACCCCCGACAAGCCCGTTGGGACCGTTTGCATCGCCATCGACGGCGAAGGGATCAGCGCAGCGAAGGCGCTCCGGCTGATCGGGGACCGGGAAGAGATTCGCCAGCGTTCCGCCCAGTCGGCGCTCGATATGGTTCGCCGGACTTTGCAACCTGTATAATTTCAATACATGAAGAACTCGAAGAAGAAAGAACTACACCACGATTCTGAAGATTTCCTCGAAGAGCACGGCGCCGACCCCGCCGCCGACGGGGATCCGTCGCCGCCATCCGCAATGGAAAACGCCACCCCGGCCGATGACGGAGCCGATCCCGTCCAGGCCGAGCGCGAGAAGTATTTGAGACTCGCCGCGGAGTACGACAATTTCCGCAAGCGCTCAGCTAAGGAACGGCTCGAATCGGGCGGACGCGCGCAAGCCGAGCTGGTGCGGCGTCTCGTCGAAGGCCTCGACGACCTTGCGCGCTTCGCGCACGTCGACCCTGCTACGACCGACGCAGTGACGATTGTGCAGGGCGTGGAGATGGTCGAGAAGAAAATTCTCCGAGAGCTCGGCGCCCTCGGGCTCGAGGTCGTGAACCCGGTTGATCAGCCTTTCGATCCCGCGCTCCACGAAGCTGTCGCCACCGAGCCGACTCCGGCGAAGGAAGACGATCATATGGTCGCGCGCGTTTATCAGCCCGGCTACGTGTTCCAGAACCAGCTCATTCGGCCAGCACGCGTAGTCGTCAAGCAGTGGAACGGCTGACCGCTCCGCGATAATGGCACAGACGAAGGACTTCTACGCCGTGCTCGGCGTCAGCTCGAGCGCGACCCAGGACGAGATCAAGAAGGCGTTTCGCAAGCTCGCGAAGAAATACCATCCGGACGCGAACGCCAACGATCCCAAGGCCGCCGAGAAGTTCAAGGAGATCTCCGAGGCGAACAACGTCCTCGGCGACACCGACAAACGGAAGCAATACGACGATATGCGCCGGCTCGGCGCGTTCGGCGGAGGAATGGGCGGCTTCGGCGCGCGTGGTGGAGCGCGCCCGGGCGGGTTCGGCGGTGGCGGCGCTCAGAACATCAACTTCCAGGACTTCGACATCGGCGGTCTCGGCGGATTGGGCGATCTCTTCAGCTCGATGTTCGGCGGCGGAGCCGCAAAGCAGCCGGGACGCAGTCGCGGGCCTGAGAAGGGACAGAGCATCGAGACGACTCTCAACATTCCGTTCCGCACCGCGGCGCGTGGCGGAAAGGTCCCCGTCGAGCTCGAGGTGACGGAGGAGTGCAGCACCTGTCACGGCAATGGCGCGAAGCCGGGCACTCAGCTCAAGATCTGCCCGGAGTGCGATGGGCGTGGCGTAGTGTCTTTCGGTCAGGGCGGTTTTGCGGTTAACCGCCCCTGTCCGGTTTGCCTCGGGCGCGGTCAGGTCCCCATAGAGCCGTGCCCGACCTGTAACGGGAGCGGCGAGATTCGCGCGCGCAAGAAGGTTCTCATCACTGTTCCCGCCGGTGTTGATACCGGCTCGCGCATTCGTCTCAAGGGGCAGGGCGGAAAGGGCGCGGGCAACGGACCGCCGGGTGATCTGGTGATCACCTTCAACGTGGCCACCGATCGCTTCTACAGGCGAGAAGGTCTCGACGTCGTCGCGCCCGTCGCGATCAACATCGCGCAAGCTACGCTTGGGACGAAAATCAACGTGTCATTGCTCGACGGCAAAAAGGTCGCGTTAAAGATTCCTCCCGGAACTCCGTCCGGAAAACGATTTCGCGTCAAAGGGCAGGGAATCGAGAAGGGCGGAAAGACGGGAGATATGATCGTCGAATTGTCGATCGATGTCCCTGACAAGCTTTCGGAAGAACAGCAGCGAATGATGAAGGAATTCGCCGAGGCGGGAGGCCTGAAATACTGATGTCCATTTTCCAGCCCGCGGATGCGAGGGAGACAAGCCGGATGCTCAGCGTATTCCGCATCGTCGCCGCGGGGGTTTTCATTACTTCCGGAACGATGAAGCTGTTCAACTTTCCGCCGCTTCCGGCGGGAGCGCCGGCGATCACCTTCCTTTCCGAGCCGTGGATCGCCGGGGTTCTCGAAGTTGTTGGCGGCCCGCTGATCCTGCTCGGGTTGTTCACCAGGCCGGTGGCCTTCGTCCTCGCCGGAGAGATGGCGGTTGCGTACTGGCAGTACGCTTTTCCGGTGTCGCCGTGGCCGACAAGTAACTTCGGTGTCCCGGCGATTCTTTACTGCTTCTTCTTTCTCTATCTGGTTTTTTCCGGCCCCGGCGAGTGGAGCATCGATGCCGCGATTAACAGTCGCCGCGCCGATGCAGCGGCGCGACAGATAACGCCTTAGCTCAAGCCGCGAACAGCGGCAGCTGCCGGCGCGCTGGTACTTCGATCAATCCGCCGCCCAACATTTTCTCGCCATCGTAGATCGCCAGCGATTGCCCTGGCGCGATGGAGAGCACCGGCTCGTCGAGTGAGATTTCGACTTCGTCGTCGCTGATGTGGGAGATCTCTCCCGGCGCGAGCGGAGCGCGATGCCTGATGCGAACCGCGACGCGGGCTCCGACCGATGGAGTGTCAGCGAGCCAGTTCAATTCGCGCGCGGTTACGGTCGCGCCGAGCAGCTCTTCCTTGGGACCGATCACGACGGCGCGGTCTTCGGCGCGAATCGCGATCACATACAGCGGAACGCCGGATCCGCCAGGTAGTCCGCGCCGCTGTCCGACTGTGAATCGCGCGAACCCGTCGTGCTCACCGATGACTTCGCCGCTCGTCGTCACAAACGGTCCGCGCGACAGCGCCGGCGCACCCGCACCCAGCCGGTGCTCGAGGATCGCGACGTAATCCCCATCAGGCACGAAACAGATCTCCTGACTCTCCGGCTTCTCCGCGATGAGCGACAGTCCGAGCTCGTGCGCGCGGCGGCGAGTCTCCGCCTTGTCGAGATCACCGATTGGAAGAATCAATCGCGACAACACGCTGCGGTCGATCCCCCACAGGAAATACGTCTGGTCCTTGTTCGCGTCGCGGCCCCGGTGCAGCTCGCCGTTTACGATGCGCGCATAGTGTCCCGTGGCGATCCACTTCGCCTCAGCGGCCTCGGCGGTGCGAAGGAAATCGTGGAACTTCGTGAACGAGTTGCAGCGCACGCACGGAATCGGCGTGCGCCCGCTTGCGTATTCATTGACGAAATCGGCGATCACATCGTTGCCGAACTTGGACTCGAGATCGACGACGTAGTGCGGGATTCCGAGCTTCTCGCAGACGCGCCTCGCGTCGTTGGCGGAATCGAGCGAGCAGCAGGGGCGGTCGGGCACTGCATCCCCGTGGGAGAACAGCTTCATCGTCGCGCCGACTACGTCGTAGCCCTGCTCGACGAGCATCGCCGCGGCGACAGAAGAATCCACGCCGCCCGACATCGCGACAAGCACCCGCTCCCCCTTCACAGCTATACCGCGGCGCCGAGCTGGCGCGACTTCGCTACCAGAGTGGGGAATACCTCGATCACCCGGTCGATGCATTCCTGCGTGGTCAGCGCGCCAAGGCTCATTCGCACTGCTGCGTTGACGAGGTCCGGAGGAACTCCAATCGCGGCAAGCACGTGCGAGGCGCCGACGGCGCCGCTCTGACAGGCAGACCCGCCCGCCGCGGCGATTCCGCGAAGGTCGAGCGCCATCAGCAGCGACTCGCTGCCGGTTCCCGGCACCGAAATGTTGAGAATGTGGGGGGCGCGCTTCGCGCCGCGGCCGTGCACAACCGTATCGGGCACCTGCGCGAGAATTCCCGATTCCAGTCTGTCGCGGAGGGCGCACAGCCGTCCGCACTCCGATTCCATCTCCTCGACAGCGAGCTCGGCGGCGCGTGCGAGCCCGACCGCCGCTGCGACGTTCTCTGTTCCCGGGCGGCGCCCGCGATCCTGCGT
>JALYYD010000301.1 GCA_030946775.1 Gemmatimonadota bacterium | reverse complement strand
GTCGTAGACCCGGTCGATCCGAACACTGTCTACGCCGAGTCCCAGTTCGGTGATCTCTCGCGCTACAATCTCGCGACGGGTGACGTGATGGGAATTCAACCCTCCGAGGAGCCGGGCGCGCCCGGTCCGCGCTGGGGATGGGATTCGCCCCTCTTCATCAGTCCGTTCAATCACAATCGCATCTATTTCGCCTCGAACCGTCTTTTCGTCTCCGACGACCGCGGCGATTCCTGGCGGGTGATCAGTCCCGATCTGTCGCGTCTCATCGATCGCAATCGCCTGAAGGTGATGGGACGCGTGCAAAGCGTCGACGCGGTGGCGAAAAATGTTTCGACAACGCTCTTCGGCGTCATCCTCACAATCGCCGAATCGCCGCTGAAGGAAGGACTGCTATTCGCGGGCACCGACGATGGGAAAGTGAGCATCAGCGAGAACGGCGGCGGAAGCTGGCGCTCGATAGACCACGTCGCCGGCACGCCGGATACGGCGCCCGTCTTCAAGATTATTCCGTCGCAGCACAACGCGAACGTCGTGTATGCCGCCTTCAACAATCATCAGGCGGGAGATTTCAAGCCGTACCTGATGAAGTCGGCCGACCTTGGAAGAACCTGGGTGTCGATAACTGGAGATCTTCCCGACGGAAGCGTATACGCTCTTGCCGAAGATCCAATCGATCCCCACCTGCTCTTTGCCGGAACCGAGTGGGGCCTGTTCGTCACGCGTGACGGCGGCCGGAAGTGGCTCAAGCTCAACGGGGGAATGCCGACGATTCAGGTTCGCGATCTGACGATTCAAAAACGTGAGAACGACCTCGTCGTTGCGACGTTCGGCCGCGGCTTCTACGTTCTCGACGACATCTCTCCGCTCAGGACGATGAGCGACGAAACGCTGGCGAAGAGTTTCACGCTCTTTCCGACGCGGCCGGCGCCGCTCTACGTGCCGTCGAGCCCGCTCGGACTCGGTCCCGATGCGATCGGACCTGCCTTCCAGGGCGCGGGATACTACATGGCTGAGAATCCGCCTTTCGGCGCGGTCTTCACCTACTATATGAGGACGGCTCTTCAAAGCAGGCGGGAACAGCGTCAGGCGGCGGAGAAGGTGCTCATCAAGAAGAACGCCGACGTGTTCTATCCGCCGTGGGATTCATTGAAGGCGGAAGACCGCGAAGAGGATCCCGCTCTCGTCGTTACCGTCAGCGACGCGAACGGCAGACCGATTCGCCGGTTCACCGCTCCATCGGCGGCCGGCATCAATCGCGTCGCGTGGGATTTGAGACTTCAGGCGCCCGATCCGGTGACGGGTCCGCCATACAAGCCCGACCCTGACTGGCCGTTCGGTAATCCACCGGCGGCGCCGTTCGTTGGCCCGGGAACGTACAATGTGACGATCGAGACACGCATCAACGGGGTGTTCACGCCGATTTCCGCGCCGCAATCTTTCCAGGTGGTCGCTGTCGATTCGGTGCCCGGCCGGCGCATCGCATCGCTCGCCGACCAGCAGCGCATTGCCGATCTCGAGCGCTCGCTGTTCGGATTGGACCAAGTCGTGCGCGAAGCGCTCTCGCGGATGACACTCTTCAAGCGCGCGATCGACGAAACTCCCGCGGCGGATACTTCGCTGCAGCATCGAGCGCGAGTTATGATCGACCGGCTGAAGGACGCGCGAGAGCTTCTCGAGGGCGATCCGACGGCGGCATCGCGGAACGAAACCTCACCGCCTTCGTTGATCGGTCGTTTGCGTCGAGCGGTCGGAGCGAATTGGGGCAACACACTGGAGGCACCGAACGCCGCGCAGCTTGACGCTCTGGATCTTGTACGCGCGCGCTATGCCGCTATCAACGCGCAAATCAGTCAGCTGATCGAAGTGGATTTGCGCTCGCTGGAGAAGAGCGCGGAGCAGGCGGGGGTCCCTTGGACAAGCGGAAGATTCCCGCTGCCGCCGCGCTAGGCGGGAAGGACCTGGTTTAACGGGTACCGAGTAACGAATAGCTAATGAAAGCCCCCGGCGAGAGTCGGGGGCTTTTTCTTGCTAATTCATACTTTGTCCACGCGCTCTTGATTAGAGCCACGAGGCGTCGAATAATTGAGTGGACCGCGGAGGACCCAGAATGAATTGCTCGGCTTTGTGGTTGTGCATCGTGATTGCTGCGGCCAGCGAAGCGTGTAATAACACCGACTCTTTGAGTGCGATCCCGCTTCCTGCTGAGCAAACGCCGCGAATCTGCGCCGGTCAGGAGAGGAGTGTATCGGGGATGTATCCTACCTACGTACCCGGGGTGCTGTCGTTGGTAATGATTCAACTAGCCGAAGGACGGGATCCGGCGACGGTTAAGGTCAACTGGACCGTGCAGATCAATGCGGCACCAATTGGAGTTACCGATGCCCTCGTACGCGACTCGCGGGATACGACCAGGGTCCTACTTACTTTCACCCGTCTTGAGCAGCCTAGCCCTTACTTCGCGTTCGCGGGCAGTGCGACAGCGCTAAACGGAACGCTGGACCCATCCTCCTCTTACGACGTGATCAACGCGGGCGCAGCTGAAATCGTGTTTCTGACTTCGCCATCATCGAAAATTCAGGGGCGCATTCCGCTCACTCCGCAATTCATAATCCCCTGGCTCAATCGGGTCTGCTAATCGTTCGTATCGGGGAACGCGGGTGCGTTGGATAGTTTTCTGAATCTTGCGGCCGGGCTTTCCGTACCTTCTAGCAGTTCGGCATCGCCGACCTTTTCCCTTGCCGCCACACGATGTCAGTCAATAGTTCTATAGTAGCCCAGCTCCTCGGCGCGACGAAGAAGTACGGCGACACAGTCGCGCTCGACAACGTCTCGCTCGACATCGCCGCCGGCGGGGTCGTCGCGATACTCGGCCCAAACGGCGCCGGGAAGACGACTACCGTGAAGCTGCTTCTCGGTCTCGTTCCGCCGACGGCGGGGAAGGCGCTGCTCTTCGGAAAGGATCCCAAGCTCGTCGCGTCCCGCCAGCGCATCGGCGCGATGCTGCAGGTCGCCAAAGTTCCCGAGACTCTCCGCGTCCGCGAGCACATCGAGCTCTTTCGCAGCTACTACCCGAAGCCGCTCTCCGAAGCCGAGGCCATCGAGCTTGGCGGACTTGCCGGACTCGAGAACCGGAAATTCGGCGAGCTCTCCGGCGGGCAACGCCAGCGCGTCCTCTTCGCGCTCGCCCTCTGCGGCGATCCCGAGGTTCTATTTCTCGATGAGCCGACGCTCGGCTTCGACGTCGAGGTCCGCCGCGCGTTCTGGGCTCAGATTCGCGCGTTTGTCGCGCGCGGTCGCACTGTCGTCCTCACCACGCACTACCTCGAGGAAGCGGACGCTCTCGCCGACCGCGTCGTCGTTATCGATCACGGCCGCATCATAGCCGACGGAACACCCTCCGAGATCAAGTCGCGC
>JALYYD010000299.1 GCA_030946775.1 Gemmatimonadota bacterium | reverse complement strand
CGCAGCGGCGCCCACGAGCATATGACGATGCCAATGACCGCATCCCGGAACTAGACGATGCACACACTCAGGCGGCTGGGACTGGTGGCGCTATTCCTCGGATTCGCGCAGGTCGTTTTCGGCGCGGTCGTGCGAATCACCGGTTCCGGACTCGGCTGCGGTGATCATTGGCCGGACTGTTATGGAACGTTCACGCCGGCGCACGGGGGCGT
Source organism: Gemmatimonadota bacterium (assembly GCA_030946775.1). Taxonomy (GTDB): domain Bacteria; phylum Gemmatimonadota; class Gemmatimonadetes; order Gemmatimonadales; family Gemmatimonadaceae; genus UBA4720. Next base: position 9,046 of record JALYYD010000299.1, on the reverse strand, counting down.
CGAGCTGCTGATCGAGATCTCGCATCGGTACGGCGCGGCTGCGCTTTCGATCGCCGTACTCGCTCTTTTTGTCACCGCGTGGACGAAGCGCGATGAGGATGGGGTTGGAGGCAGGGGCGGCTCGCTCAGAACGGCGGGGATCGCATTCGCGCTGGTCATAACCGCCGCGCTGTTCGGCGCGGTGACGGTGAAGCTGGGGCTGGCGACGCCGGTTGTGGTCACGCATCTCGCGATCGCGATGACGCTGCTCGCGGTGCTCGTCGAAACGGTCGTGCGCGCCGGCGGATTCACGCGCCGCCCGCTTCCCCGTCCGGCGGACGCGTCGCGCTCACTCGGTGCCGCGCGCGCCGCGATGGGACTCGCATTCATCACGCTGCTCTTCGGCGCGATTACGGCGAACACTCCGGGCGCGCCCTTCGCCTGCCGGGGATTCCCGTGGTGCAGATCGGGGATGATCGCCGGGATGCCGCTCGATCTTCAGATCACACATCGCGTTATCGCGTTCCTTCTCTTCGGGCATCTGCTGGGAATGATGATCGCGTCGCGGAAACGAGAGCCGGGCTCTCACGTTGCGCGCGCGGCGACGGTTGCCTTCTCGCTGGTGACGTTCCAGCTGCTGGTCGGAGCGGCGCTGGTCGAAATGCATCTGCCGATGGGGCTGCGCTCATTCCATCAGGCGACGGGCACACTCGTTTGGATCGCTGTTGCGACGACGTTCTCTCTGGCGCGCCCGCGCGGTGAGCGCGGCTCTCTCATCACCGAAGCACGGCGCTCGGCGGCGGTGTCCGCAGAGTGACTTCACCGGCTCCTTCCCCGCCGGTGGAGGCGAAGACACCTTCGCTTCTCGCCGATCTAATCTCGCTGACGAAGCCGCGGATCATCTCGCTGCTTCTGGTGACGACGATAGCGCCGATGTACATCGCCGGGAGGCCGAGCTTCGCTCTGGCGATGATCGTCCTCGTTGGCGGATACATGATCGCCGGCGGAGCGAACGCAGTGAACATGTACCTCGACAGCGACATCGACGTAGTGATGGCGCGGACGCGACTCCGTCCGATTCCCGGCGGACGAATGGGGCCGAGGGCTGTGCTCGCGTTCGGAGTCGCGCTGGCGACGGCGGCGACGTTCCTGCTCGCGTGGACGACGAACGCGCTCGCGGCGGCGCTCGCGCTCGCCGGATTCTATTTTTACGTCTTCATCTACACGCGTTGGCTGAAGAGAACGACACCGCAGAACATCGTCATCGGCGGAGCCGCGGGCGCGTTTCCTCCACTCGTGGGCTATACGGCGATCACCGGTCGCGTCGATCTCTTCGCGGTCTATCTCTTCCTGGTCATTTTCTTCTGGACGCCCCCGCATTTCTGGGCGCTCGCATTGCTCAAGCAGCGCGACTATGAGAAGGCGCACATTCCGATGGCGCCGCTGGTGTGGGGCGAGCGCGAGACGATGAACCAGATGGTGTGGTACACGATCGTCCTCATCGCGCTGACGATGCTGCCGGTCGCCTTCCGGGCGCTCGGCGGAGTGTATGCGGCTCTCGCCGGAATTCTCGACGTGCTTCTACTCGCCGGTGTGTTGAGGGTGCGTTACACGAAGGACTGGACGGCGCCGGCGTGGCGCGTGTACAAGTTTTCCCTTCTCTATCTGGCGCTGATTTTCGCGGCGATGGTTGTGGATCGGCAGATGTACTTCTCGGCGAACGTCGGATAAACAACAAGACGGTGGCTGATTCACCGCGGCGAGGCCTCGCCTCACCCGGGCCGCTGCGCGGGTTGATCCCGCGCGTTCGCCCGCACTCGAGCAAGCTGGCGCTCGCGCTCCTCTGCCTTCTCGCCAGCGCGGCGATCGCGCTCGCGTTCCCCCAGGTTGTGCGGCATCTCCTCGACGCGGCATTCATCAAAGGCAACGGCTCGCTGCTGAATCGCATCGCGCTCGGCCTGCTGGGGTTGTTCGCGATTCAGGGAATGCTGAACTTCGTGCAGGTCTATCTCCTTACGGCGACGGCGGAACGTGTCATCGCGCAGATCAGGGAAGACTTGTTCGCGCATCTCGTCCATCTCTCGCCCGGATTTTTCACCGACCGGCGGACGGGAGAGCTGACAAGCAGACTCTCGAACGACACCACAGTTCTCCAGGCGGTGCTGAGCTACAACCTGTCGGAGTTCGCGCGGCAGACGCTTTTTCTCATCGGCGGGATCGTACTCCTCACGCTGACGCATCCCCGGCTGACGGCGACGACTCTCGCGGTGGTGCCGATCGTGGTCGGCGCCGCGTTTGTCTTCGGGCGCGCGCTTCGCCGGGCGAGCACCGGTGTGCAGGATCGGATCGCGGAAGCGACGGGGACGGCGGAGGAGGCATTCGCGCAGATCCGCACGGTGCAGAGCTTCAACGGCGAAGCGGAGGAGACGCGCCGCTATCGCAGCCATTTGAGCTCTGTCGTGACGGCGGCGATCAAGCGCGCGCAGATCCGCGCGACATTTTTCGGGATTCTCACCTTCTGCGGATTCGGCGGAGTCGTCGCCGTTCTCTGGCAGGGCGGGCGGCTCGTGCTCGAGGGCGCGCTCACCGCGGGCGCGCTAGTGTCATTCCTTTTGTATGCGCTGTACGTCGCGGGCGCTGTCGGATCGCTCGCTTCCCTCTTCGGTGCGTACCAGGAAGCTGTCGGCGCAGCGAAGCGCGTGTTCGACCTGCTGGAGACGAAGCCCACAGTTTCGGACGCGCCGAATCCGAGGACGCTGCCGCTGCCGTCCCGCGGAGAAGTCGCATTCGAAAGTGTTTCCTTCCGTTACGGTGAAGAGCTGCCGGAAGCGCTGCACGACGTATCGCTGCGAATCGCGCACGGCGAGGTGGTCGCGCTGGTCGGGCCGAGCGGAGCCGGGAAGACGACGATCGCGTCGCTGCTGCCGCGCTTCTGGGATGTTTCGTCGGGGAGGATCACCTTCGACGGAATAGACGTGCGCCAGCTGGCGCTCGCCGATCTCCGGCAAGCGATCGGAATCGTTCCGCAGGAGCCGGCGCTGTTCAGCGGGACGATTCGCGAGAACATCGCGTACGCGGGAATTACCGCCGACGGCTCGCGTCCTTCAGAGGAATCAATACGAGCGGCTGCGGCGGCGGCGCACGCCGAGGAGTTCATCTCCCGGCTGCCGCAGGGCTACGACACACCGGTTGGCGAGCGCGGGATCAAGCTCTCGGGCGGACAACGGCAGCGTCTCGCCATCGCGCGGGTGTTCCTCAAGAACCCGGCGCTGGTGCTGCTCGACGAAGCGACGTCGAGCCTGGACAATGAGAGCGAGCGGCTGATCGAGGAGGCGATGGCAGAGCTGCTGCGCGGGCGGTCTACGCTGATCATCGCGCACCGGCTGGGAACAGTTCTGCGGGCGGACCGGCTGGTGGTGATCGACCACGGGCGGATCGTCGAGGAGGGGACGCACTCGACGCTCGTCGCGGAGGATGGAGTTTACGCGCGACTGTACCGGGGACAGTTCAGGACGACAGCTGCGGACTGAGAACGACAACTGCGGACTGAACAACCGAATGCCACGCGCTGACCGCGAATGTACGCGGTTCGCTGTGCGCCGAATACACTCTGACGCAACGACGTATGGTCCGCATTTTTCAATAACGTATCGAAGCGTCCAATGGTTGGCAGCGCGCAGCGATAAGCGGCAGTTAGCGATTGGCGCCCAGCATTCAGTTCATCAGTTCGTAGTTTGCTGCCCTGCCGAGTCGGTCGCGGTGGAATCAATCGCGGTGGAATCGGCGCCCGCAGATGGCTTCGGCGCCGAGAAACCAGCTCCGGGAACAGGGCGCGCGGTGCGACGCGGCGAGTTTCTGTCGGAGCTTTGCGGCAGGAGGCTGAGCGCGACTGACGCAGGTTGGCCCGCGGTGACTGTAACGCTGCCGTCGGCGATGCCGAAGCTCGGATGCCAGGCGCGAACGTGATACTTCCCTGCTGGCACTCCGTCGAGCGTGAACGCTCCGGCGGCGCTCGTCGTCGTGTAGTACGGATGATCGAGCACGGCCAGCCACGCGTGCGACGCAGGATGCATGTCGCACACGACTTCAATTTCCGCCGGCTCTGTAAAAGTGTGATCGAAGGGAACCACTTCACCCTCGTCGTTGAACGGTGCGAGGGCGATCGTCTTCCCGGTGGCGACGTTTATGAACCTGTTGAGATGAAGCACACGGTCTTCGCTTGAAACATTGAGCGTGCTGGTCGTCAGAATCACCTGGATGTGCGGATCGAGTGTGCAGTGATCGTTCGTGAGCTCGAATCTGCGCGCGGCGGGCAGCGACTTGCCGCTGCGGATATCAGTTAGCCAGACGAGAACTCCGCCCATCTTCGACCCTGTGTGCGACACCGGGCTCGCGGGTGGCTTGCCGCACGATGGATCGTCATTAACGGCCTCGACTGTTGCGGGAATCGTCCCGCCAAAATCCACCGTTCCGGTGACGGAGCCGGGCGACTCGACGGCAATCACTTTGTACGACTCCGCGGAAGGAGCGATCACCGCCACGCGAGGCGGATCGGCTGCTGCGGTATCCTTCGCGCTGGTGGGAGCGGTGTCGCCGCGGCTGCAGGCGCAAATGATCAACGACGCCGCCAGGGCAGCGCCGGATTTTCTGACAGACAAACTGCGCATCAATTCTCTAAGGATGTGGACGGCGTACGGACTGGCAAGCGATGTGCCGCGATCAGTCAATCTTCGGCGCCGAATACACAGCCTTCCCGCCGACATAGGTGAAGACGACCTTGGTCTTCATGATCTCGGTCTCCGTAACCCGCATGACGTCCTGATCGAGAACGATGAAATCGGCGTATTTGCCCGGCGTAAGCGATCCCATCACCTTCTCCTGGAAAGCGGCGTAGGCGGGCCAGATCGTCATTGATTTGAGCGCTTCTTCGCGCGTCATCCGCTGATCGGGATACCATCCGCCCACCGGTTGATTGTCGGGGCTCTGCCGAGTGATCGCCGAGTGAAATGTGATGAAGGGGTTCACGCGCTCCACTGGTGCGTCTGTTCCATTCGGGATGATTACGCCCGTCTCGAGGAGTGATCGCCACGCATACGCGCCCTTCACTCTCTCGGGGCCGAGCCGGCGCTCGATCCATCCCATATCACTCGTCTGGTGGCTCGACTGCATCGACGCTATCACTCCGAGCTCGGCGAAGCGCGGAATGTCGCTCGGGCTCAGCGTCTGAGCGTGCTCGATGCGAAAGCGGTGATCCGCGCGCGGAAATTTCTTCAGCGCCGAATCGAACGCGTCGAGGGCGAGGCGGTTTCCACGGTCGCCGATGGCGTGGACGTTGACCTGAAATCCTTTCTTGAGCGCCATCTCCGCAGTTCCCTCGATGTGCTGAGGAGTGGAGACGAGCAGACCGACATTTCCGGGATCGTCGGAGTAAGGCGCCAGCAGCGCGGCGCCGCGCGAGCCCATCGCGCCGTCGGCGTAGAGCTTTATCGAGCGTATCCAGAGATGCCCGTTGTACAGCGCGCTCTGCGGACCGCGTTTGATGAAGGGATTACTGCTGTTCGCCCAGCTCGCGCTATCGAACACATCCGGATCGCTGAGCATCACGCTGCCGCGCACGCTTAGCTCACCGGCGCGTGCGAGCTCCTCGTAAATCGATGTTACGGTTGGTCCCTCGCCGGGGTCCTGCACGCTGGTTAGTCCCCAGCTGTTGACGTTCGCTATTGCGGCGACGAGCGCCTTCTTCAGCTCGTCGTGCGACGACGATGGAACAGCTCGCTCGATGAGCTCCTTGGCATTGTCAACGAATACGCCGGTGGGATTTCCGGAGGCATCGCGCACGATTCGCCCGCCAACCGGATCCTTCGTCGCTGATGTCACGCCGGCGAGCGCCATCGCCTTGGCGTTCGCGATCAGCGCGTGTCCGTCGATTCGCCCAAGCACGACAGGATTGTTCGGGAGCGCGAGAGAGAGCGCGTGATGCGTCGGAAACTCGCGCGAAGGAAACAGGTTCTGGTCCCAGCCGCGGCCCAGTATCCACTCACCCGCCTTCATTTCCTTCGAACGGGCGACTGCCCTGGCTACGATCTCGTCGAACGATTTGAGCCCCACGAGATCCACCCGGCGCAGCGCCTGTCCCACGCCGAGGACGTGAATGTGAGCGTCGGCGAAGCCGGGGAGGACCGTCTTCCCGCGGAGATCAAGGACCGTCGTTTTCTTACCGCGGTACACATCGGCTTCACGGTCGGACCCGGCAAAAACGATTTTGTCGCCGCTCACGACCATTGCCTCGGCGAGCGGTTTGTTCTCGTCCACTGTGTATATCCGCGCATTGCGGATAATCAGATCGGCGGGAGACTGCCCAATCGCCGCAGACGGTGCGAGAGCGGCGGCCACCAAGTAGGTTCTCAGGAAGTGTTTCATATGAACGGAGTTTGCGCCCGCGAACGGGCCCGCACAAGGCGACCCCTGCCGCGACTATTGGTCGCAGGATGTTTGCTCGCCCTCGTGACATCGGAGTGCGTGCACCTGCCGGCAACGCCGCGCGATGCAGTCAGCTATTGGGGATTCGCCGCACCGTGGGATCCGCGCAGCGCCGCCAGCATCGCCGATCACTCGGCGGCGCTTTCCGTCCTCGTCTCGGGATGGATCACGCTCGACAGCGCGTCATTTCGTCCGCTCCAGCTTTACCCGGACACGGCGAAATCGCAGGCGACTTCGAGATTTGCTCTCGTCACGACCTATCAGGGCGACCGGTTCCACCCCGAAGTTTTGCGCGGCCTCGCCAGCGACGCGCGAATTCTTGCCGCCGCGGCCGGCGCGATCGGTACGCTCGTCGAAGAGGGTCGCTATAAGGGGGTCGTGCTCGACTTCGAAGGACTCACCTCGCGCGATCTCGACGTGCTGCTCGCCTCCGTCAAGGCGGTCGCCGATTCGAGTCGCGCGCACGGGGCGCCGACTGTGGTGGTCGCCGTACCGGCGGCCGATACCGCGGGATACCCCGGCGCGCTGCTGCTCGGCTCGGCGAATTTCCTGATGCCGATGCTCTACGACGAGCACTGGAGCGGCTCCGCGCCGGGGCCGGTCGCCGAGCCGGAGTGGGCACTCCGCTATCTCGCCGCGCGCGCTGCTGAAGTTGGCGCGACGAAGATCATCGCCGCGCTGCCGGTCTACGGCTATCGCTGGCGGACCAACGCGCCGACGGAGATCGTGAGCTACGACGACGCCCGGCGGCTCTCCGAAACGACGAACACTCCTCTCACCCGCGACCCCGCGTCAGGCAGCCTGCACGCGGTTTCGCCGCAGGGTTGGGAGATATGGATGAGCGACCGCGGTCTTCTCGACACGCTCGTACAGCAGTCGCGGCGGATCGGTGTGCGCAGCTTCGCGCTCTGGCGGCTCGGGCTCGAGGACCCGGCGATATGGGACCGCTGAGCGCGCGCTAGACGATTATTAGATCGCGCTGGTATTCGGAAGGCGTTACGATGAGCTCGCGATTGCCGATGAACCCGTTCACCTCGCTGCGCATTCCCACATCGCCGGCGACATAAACTCCGGGCTCGATCGAAAAACCGATTCCGGGAACGAGAACGCGCTCATCGCGTGTTTCGAGATTGTCGATATTCGGACCCGATCCGTGGAGCGACATCGCGTCGATGTTGTGACCGGTGCGGTGCAGGACGAACTCGCCGAACCCGCGAGCATCGATCACGTTGCGCGCAGCGTCATCCACCTCCGCACCGGTGACTTCCTTCCCGGCTCCGAGACGCTTGCGCAGCAGCTCAATAGCGGCGTCGCGCGCGTCGCGCACCGCCTCCCATACTTTTTGGTCGCGTTCGCTCACTGGGCCTAGCGATCCCATCCACGTCTGGTCGGCGTAGACGTTCCCCTTTTCGCTCGCGAACAGATCGATGAGCAGAATGCATCCGCGCTCGATCTTCGCCGAGCCGGACGGCTGCGGCTCGTAGTGCGGATTGGCGGCGTTCGGGCCGATGGCGACGATCGGGCCGTGATCTGCCTCGAGTCCGTTTTTCGTGAACAGATCCAGAATCCAGGTCCGCAGCTCGTACTCATCGATCGGATTTGCGCCTTTCGAGCGCTCACCCGCGAGACCAAATGCATCGCGCGCAATCTGCGCGATGACCTCGGCGGAATTCCTGTGCGATTCCAGCTGCGCGGGCGTCCATACCGAATAGAACAGCGAGACGAGATTGGCGGATGACGTGACCTTGGCGCCGGCCGCGCGGACGAGATCGATGACTCCAGCCGGAACTCGATCCACGTACGGCACCGCATCTCCGGGTGAATACTCCATCGCCACGTTTTTGCCGCCGACTATTTCAGCCAACGCGCTCTCCAACTGCTTCCAGCTGCTATAGATCTGTTTTCTCCATTCAGTGGGCCAGTCACGCCAGGGGCCCTGTTCGATGGCGTGCGTCAACGCAACCGGCGCCCCGCTCGCAGGAATGAACACGAAAAAGCGGCGCGTGACAAATCCTTCGAGCCCCACCAGTCCACCGGCAATCGGATTTATTCCGCGAAAATCATAGAGCAGCCAGCCGTCCACGCCTGCGTCTTTCAACGCCGCCTGAATCAGCTTCAGCTTTTCCGCGTTAAGCATTTTTCTGTCTCTGTGGTTGGGGCTTGTTCCAGTCGGCGCGCCATTCGCAGCTGCGCGCGCCCGTCTTGACGCAGCGCACGTGATCGACCGCGTGATTGCCAGGCAATATCAATCGAAGCAGCTCCTCGAGAGCCGCGCCGTAAAATGCGCATCCCTCAGCACCAGATGCGGAATCGAGCGTCGCCGACCGCTTGACCTCGAGGATGACGCTTCCGTCGGCCCGTCGAAGAGTGGCGTCGAGATATTTCGCGAACGCCGAGCGGAGCCGGCGAAAGGCGATCGGGCGGGCCAGCACTCCGGGGAATACGTGCGTCATTCTTCTCGTCGCGCGCGGAATGCGCTCGTAGATGCGGTTGGCGATTCCGCGTCCGGCGCTCTTGAAGATGTCTTCCGCGTCGGCGCGGCGGCCGATGAGAGTCGCGAGCGAGGTCGCCTCGAGGGCGGCGATGG
>JALYYD010000292.1 GCA_030946775.1 Gemmatimonadota bacterium | reverse complement strand
CGGGATTCGTCGGATGCACCCGCACTCGCGAGATGTGGCGCGAATCGCCAAGCCCGGCAAAGTTCCAGGTTTTTCCGGCGTCGGTGGATTTGAACACTCCGTCGCCGTGTGACACGTTGCCGCGGATGTCGTATTCGCCGCTGCCGACGTAAACGAGGTCGGGATTCGACTCGCTGATCGCGATCGCACCAATCGACCCGCCAAAATATTTGTCGGTAGTTGGAGCCCAGGTCATTCCGCCGTCGGTCGTCTTGAACACGCCTCCGCCGGTGGTGCCGAAATAATATTCGTAGGGCCGCTTCGCGGAGCCCGCCACGGCTACCGATCTTCCGCCGCGGTACGGGCCGATCTCCCGCCACTTGAGTCCCGCGAACACCGAAGTGTCGTAGCCGTATGACGTGGGCGGTACCGGCGTCTGGGCGCTAGCTTTTGTCGAAAGAGCCGCCGAGGAGGCGACGAGGAGGGCGATGATCGAACGGGGAGTGCGCACCTTGTTTCTCCGTGAAGCAGAGGGAATTCCAGCGCACTAGATGTAGCCGCACGTGGCAGGGCGCGGCAAGGGAAGGGCCCGCTCTACTTCAGATATCGCTCGGCGAGCTGCTCCAGTCGGTCGTCTTTTTCCAGGCGCGCCCGCGCCAGAATCCTCTCCACGAACGGACGCAGCTTGCGCTCACCCCAATAGTATCCCGTCGCGCTCTCGGCACTGCCGGTATCGCCCTCACGCGCGCCCTCCAGCAATGCTTCCGCTGCGGCCTCGTCGTAGCCGGGGTCGCCTCGATCGGGAAGCGAATAGCGTTTGGAAGGATCGCCCCAGCTGGCGGCGTCTTCCTTGACGAAGGCTCGTGACATGCAGTTCGAATTGGCAGTATTCGCGCCGCGGCCACGCGAATTGCAATGTAAGCGCGTCAAACCACGCGGGAGAACGCATGGCTGGGCGATCGAACGGAACGGGGGCGATCGACGACTTGCTCGGCGGTGGAGCGCGGACTGCGATAGTTTCTAGCTCCCGATGACAAAGCGATGACGAGCGCCACGACCCGCGGAATCCGTTCGGCTCAGGCCGGACTGTTGATCAACGTAGTGCTCGTCGTCGTGAAGCTGATTGCCGGAATCGTCGGCAACGCCTACGCGCTGATCGCCGACGCGATCGAATCATCCACCGACGTCTTCTCGTCGCTAATCGTGTGGGCCGGGCTCAGCATCGCGGCGCGCCCCGCGGATGAAGATCATCCGTACGGCCACGGAAAGGCGGAGCCGCTCGCCGCCGCCGTCGTTTCGATTCTCCTCCTCGGCGCCGCACTGGGAATTTCGATTCTCGCGATTCGTGAGATCCGAACCCCGCATCACGCCCCGGCGCCATTTACGCTCTTTGTCGCCCTCGGCGTGATGATCGTGAAAGAGATATTGCATCGCCGCGTGCAGTCAGTTGGTGCGCAAGTGGGTGGCACTGCGCTCGTCGCGGACGCGTGGCATCATCGCAGCGACGCAATCAGCTCGCTCGCCGCGTTCGTCGGAATCGGGATCGCACTATGGGGCGGGAAGGGATGGGAGTCGGCGGATGACTGGGCCGCTCTCCTCGCCGCACTCATCACCGGAGTGAATGGAGTGCGCGCGCTTCAGCCGGCCATCGCGCATCTGATGGACGCCGCGCCGGATCGCCGGATGCTCGACCGGGCGTGCGCGGCGGCGCGCGGAGTCGAGGGTGTCCGCAACATAGAATCGCTGAACCTTCGCTCGTCAGGACTCGGCTTTTTCGTGGACCTCCACGCGCAGGCGGACGCGACGCTGACGCTGGAGGAGGCGCACGTGCTCAGCGGAATGATCAAGTCTGCGATTTGCGCGGAGATTCCGGAGGTGGTGAAGGTTCTGGTGCATATGGAACCGTACAGGGCGCCTTGATGGTTACGGCCCCGTAACCGGCGTACTGGTAACGCGGGCTTTCTCGAATACGGCAGCACGGAGCTCTAAGCCTGGCAGCAACTAGGCTGGGAGCTTTCATACCGGAACGATGGAGCAAGGAAAGCACTGTCGTCTTCG
>JALYYD010000290.1 GCA_030946775.1 Gemmatimonadota bacterium | reverse complement strand
TTTGCCGACCCTCATAAAGGCGAAACGGGCGGCAGGGCGGCCGAGAGATTTTGAGCACTTGCCCGAGCTGGAGGCGCTGTTGGCTCTGGGCAAGAGGAAGGGGAAGTAATTTCGGCCTAGTAGAGGTGGTACTGGTGCCGCTGGCTTTCTCGAATACTGAAGCAGGGCGCTGATAGCAGCGGGAGCCTCATAGCTCGGAGCTCGCATACCGAACGCCGGGACTGGAGGAGTCGTTTCTGTCGGAACGCCCCGAAGAGCTCCCAGCTTGGAAGCTGCGACGCTCTTCGCGCCCTGCTTCAGTATTCGAGTTGCCGGCGTCGAGGTACGCGCTCTCCGGGGCCGTAACGCCTGGGCCGTAACGCGCCGGCCTCTGGACTCCGAAATCGACTCGCGCTATCTCATAGGACGAACCCGCCACCCGACAGGAGTCCCAAATGCACGAATCCACCCCCCGCCGCAACTTCGTAAAATCCGTCGCCGCCGGCGCCGCGCTGCTCGCCACCCGCGCAGCGACCGGCCGCGCAGAATCCGCGATCGACTTGAGCTCGAAACCCGCGTCGGATGCCTGGCTGAGGCGCATCCACGGCAAGCACCGCCAGGTGATCGACGCGACGATGCCCAACGGCGGATTCGCGCCCGTCTTCGCCCTCAATTTCATCGACAGCTACAAGGCGCAGGGAGTTCCGGAATCGGAGCTCACGTCGGTGATCAGCTACCGCCACTTCGCGATGCCGCTGATGCTCAACGACTCCATTTGGGCGAGATACAAGATCGGAAACGTGATCGGCGTGACCGATCCGAAGACCAACGCGCCCGCGATGAGGAACGTTTTCCGGGATTCGATTCTACTCCACCCCGGGCTAACCTACGAGCAGATCACGTCCGGGCAGGCGAGCAAGGCAACGATCATCATGACGGCGTGCGATGTCGCGCTCCACGCGCTGAGCGGAATGACGGCGGGGAACGCCGGAGTGTCCGCCGAGACCGCGGCGAATGAATGGCGCGCGGCGCTGCTTCCGGGAGTGGTGATGGTTCCGTCAGGTGTGTACGCCATCTCTCGCGCGCAGGAGATGGGGTGCACGTACTGCTTCGGGGGATAACTGCAACGGAGAACGGATAACTACAAACGGATAACTGCAAGAGTAAAGCATACCGCGATTCGCGGACAGCTTTTCGCTGCAAACGCACTGGACGCCACTGACTCGGGGAAAGACTTATCCCGGGCGGTGGCGTCGGCGTCTCGCGGATCACACAACGAGATTGATGAACGGCGGCGGTTTGCGTTTTGCGCCCGCCGTGGGTTAGTTGCGGAGCCTTTAATGTGGCTCTTCCATGACTGACGATGACAACGACTGCTACGATAATCGACTCCATCGCAAACGCGGTGAAGCCGTGGGCCGGCTTCTACGCGGATTCGAAGCCCGCGTCCATTGTGGTGCTTTTCCTCCACCTTGGCGGCCTGGTGTTCGCCGGCGGCACAGCGATCGCGACCGACCGGGCCACGCTCAAGGCGCTGCGTGGAACGACTGAAGACAGATCACGCGCGCTGCTCGACCTGGAAACGTCGCACGGTTGGGTGCTCACCGGGTTGGCCTTGATTTTCACCAGCGGACTCGGACTGGCCCTCTCCGATGTGAAGACCTTCGCCTATTCACCGGTCTATTGGACGAAGATGGCGCTGATCGTTCTCCTGTTGATCAATGGCGCGATTCTGCAGCGGACGGAGCGGAGGCTTCGCGCCGTCGGCTTTCAGGAGCACGGCGGGCCGTCGCCGGACGCGTCGTGGTCCAGACTGCGGTACTCGGCGATAGCGAGCCTGACGCTGTGGACAGGGATCGTGCTGGCGGGAGTGATTCTCTCCCAGTCGTCCTGAACATTCTTGCTGGTGTAGGCGTATACAAGGAATGACGAGCTTCGATGACAAGACCGCCGGCGCCCAGGACTGCGGCGGATGCCCGCTCATTCCGGAGCGGCGGGATTTTTTTCGCAAGGCGTCGGCGCTCGCGATATCCGCGATCGCGCTGGGCCTCCCGCTCAGAAGCGCAACGGCGAAAGTGCTGGCGTCCGCGACGGGCGGCGCGAAGATGCTTTCGTATCGTGTGCCTGCAACCGATGGCGCCGAGATCGATCACGACAACGAAGTGATCCTGGTCCGATACCGGAATGAGGTGTTCGCCTTCAACCTCTCGTGCCCGCATCAGCACACAGCGCTGCGATGGAACGAAGGCGCCGGGCGCTTTCAATGTCCCAAGCATCACTCGCAGTACACGCCCGAAGGCGAATTCATAACCGGGCGCGCGACACGGAACATGGACAGGCTCGCCATCAGGCGTGACGCGTCGAACAACATCATCGTAGATCCGGACACGCTGTACGAAAGCGATGTAGATGAGGCGCAATGGAAGGCGGCGGTAGTCAAGCTGTGAGGTGGGGGACGGGGACGCCGGCGATCACGGGGTGAAGGGCAACTGCGGACTTAGGACTGCAAGCTCTAAGCTGCTAGCAACTCAGGCTGTTTGCTGTTAGCGGAGGCTGATCTCTCGGCGAATGAAAAAAGACCCGGCCAATTGCCGGGTCTTCCTTTTTCGTATCAGTCGGGCGCACCGATCCGGACTCGTGCTAGTAGCTACCAGCTTGTGCTGCTAAAAGCTACCAGCTTGCAGTCCTCCGTCCGCAGTCGTAGTTACGCCAGGAACGGCGTGACAATCGCTGTCACCTGAGCCTTCGTCAGCGGTTCGTCGAACGCCTCCGTAACTCCCGCCGTTCCACCGTTGCCGCTTCCCAGCGAGCTGAGATCGGCTCCCGCCTGAACGGTATTGTCTTCGCCGTCGTAGATCCCCTGCGTGAACGCGGGGAGATCGTCGCGGCTGCTGCCGGTGATCCATCCCTTCAGTCCGCGCAGCCGGCGAACTTCAGATGCGTGCCGCGCCTCGACGGAGTGAATGGTGAGCGCGGCGGTGAGGATCGCCTTGTCGTTGATGAGGCGGCCGGCCTGACCCTTGTACGCGCGGACTCCGGTGTCTTCGAACGCCTGGGCGAGAACCTTGAACGTCGTGTATTGACCGGGAAGGAAGTTGAAGCCGGCGACGTTGCCCTTCGCCGTGAAATCGAAATTCGGTTTCGCGTTCGGCGTGGCGCCCTTGCCGGTGATCAGCGACTTGAGCGCCGTCACGTGGGTGTTCTCGTGATCGCGGATGTTGGTGAACAGCGCGACGTCCTCTGCCGCGATGAGGGCTGGTGCGGCGACGCCCCTGGTGTAGAACTCCGACTCGAGGTACTCGAGCAGCAGCGCGAACTGCAGCACGTCGAGCACGTCGGTCGGAGTCTGGCCGTACGCTTCCTTCGATAGAACGCCGAGCGCGATGGGGATGGAGCCGAGCGCAAGCGCGGCCATCACCTTCGAGTTTGCGGTCGCGCCCCGCGCGATCTCCGCCTGTCTGTTGTTCACCGTCTCGATGATCTCGGGGTCGATCGCGTCGAGCAGCGTTGTGTTTTCAGTGGTCATTTGTCTGATCCTCAGCCGTTGCCGTTGGGACCCTGCACGAACGTCGCAGGGGCATTCTTGAACTGGAGCATCTCGACTACGTAGCCCTGCGCGCTCGCGGCGACTTTCGCCGGGCTGTATGCCTCGTCGAATGCGGTCGGGGCAAAGCCGAGGCTGCCGGCGGTTTTCGGGTTGAGAAGGTCGCGAATCGCGGAAGCGTGACGCGCTTCGACGGAGACGATCTTTCCGGCGACGAGCAGATTGTTGACGTCGGAGAGGTACTGCGCGGCGCCGTTGTAAGCGGCGACTCCGAGATCCTCGAACGTCTTCGCGGTGGCGAGCACGGCAGCGCGATTCTTGAAATTCAGTCCGCCGTATGTCGTCGTGACGCTGAAGTCATTCGACGCGCCAAGAACCGCCTTCAGCGCGTTGCGATGAATGACCTCGTGGTTCTTGATGTCGTTAAGAATCGTCTGCTCGGCGGCGGGGATGTCCGATCCGCTGAAGTTGGCGACGACGTTGGTATAGAAGTCGGCTTCGAGCTGCTCGAGCGCGTACGCGAACTGGAGCACGGCGATGTCGCCCTTGCTGAAATCGATCACCAGCGGGGAGCCGGTGTTCGGTCCGGTGATGCTGTTGCTGCTGTTGCACTTCGTGAGCACCGACGGAAGGAACACCATCGCGCCCCCGACTCCGATCAGCTTGAGAAAGCTGCGGCGGCTCTTGCTGTCGAACAGCTGCTCCGCGCTCGACACTACGATACTTTCTTGCTCCGGCATTTTCTGACTCTCCTGCACTATGGTTGGCCCTCAGCGCTTGGCAGCGGAGAGGGGATGAGAACGCGGTGGGCATTCGCAGAGGGGAGGCCGCGCGCTTCGATTTTGCATTTTGCGGGCAGGAATTTCGAAATTCTGCAGCAGTTGACCCTCTTTAGGCGGCGACTGCTGCAGAGCGGCGCCAAGATTACAGCCGATTGGTACGTTGGGTGCGTTAATGGGCGTGATGACCGTGAGGGCTTAAATAGTGGCGAGCCACAAGCGCGGCGAGATCGCCGCGATACTCGAGCAGAGGATCAGCCGGGCTGTTGCCAGCGGGGCGCTTCGCGCCGGGGACAGGCTTCCGAGCATTCGCAAGGCGGCCGCCGATCTAGGCGCCGATCCGCGCGCGGTGCTCGCTGCGTACCGCCGGTTGAGCGAAATCGGGATGGTCACGCTCGCTCCACGCTCTGGCATCTATTTATCGAAGAGCGCAGTCAACAGTGACGATGAGAAGCCGCCCACCGACGGCTGGCTCGTGGACACGATCGCGGCGGGAATCTTCAACGGATTCCCCATCTCCGTTCTCTCGAAGCGCGTCGAGTCGCTTGCGGGGAGCAGCAAACTGCGCGTCGTCGTTGTCGCGTTGACGGTGGATCAGGCGATGGGGCTAGCGCGGGAGCTGCACTCCGATTTCGGCTTCGAGACGAGCTACGTGCTAGCCGACGCGCTGCGCCCGGACAAGCCGGTCCCGCGCGCGCTCAAGGACGCCCACGTCTTCATCACGACCCAACGATTCGCAAACGACGTCGAGCCACTCGCCAAGCGGATGAAGAAGATCGCCGTCGTCGTGAAGGTGCGGCCGGACGTAATTGCCTCCGAGTGGGTGATGCTGCTCGAGCATCCCGTCTATGTGGTGGGAATGGACTCGCGGCTGCTGGAATTGATTAAGGCGTACCTGCGCGACGTGCCCGGGTCGGTGAACATGGTGATGATGGTCGCCGGTCACGACGATTTGTCGAAGATTCCACCAGATGCGCCGACGTACGTGACGGAGGCAGCGCGGAGGTTTCTCGGCAAGACGAACATCCCGGGCCGGTTGATCAAGCCGGGCAAACTGCTCGACAGAGAATCGGTGCTTCGGCTAGCAGAGCTGCTGGTGGCGCGCGGCGCATAAATGCTGCGCGGACGATATTCGCCAATTCAAGTTGATGAAGAGCCTGTCATTAACACCCGCTGCAGCGGTTCCAGCCAGCCCTGCGAGGTGCGCTCTGCCAAATTGTGGCCGACATACTTCGCCCAGATGTTTCCGTAAGGCTCCTGAAAGGATAGCGGGTACGTTCCTCGCATCACTCGATTAGACATGCGACGCCGAACCCCGTGGAGAGATCAATGCAAAAGCTCGTACCAATCGCCCTCGCTCTAACTTTCGTCGCCTGCGCAAAGACACAGGACACAACACCGGCGACTGCTTCTCCGACCAACTCCGCGACTGATACCGCCGCTGCAATCGCAACCGCTCCGACAGGCACCGAGTCCGCCGTCGCCCCCGAGGTAAATCCTCCGGGCGACATTCCCGACACCCAGCAGTTCGTCAAGTACACCTCGAGCGCCGGCGGGTACCAGCTCGACGTTCCCGAAGGTTGGGCGCGCAAGGAAAACGGAGCGAACGTCCAGTTCGCGAGCAAGTACGACGGCGTGGCGGTAAACATTGCCACCGCCACCGCCACCGCCGCGCCGACCGCCGCGTCAGCGCGCGCGGACCAGGCGAAAGCGATCGCAGCACAGGGCCACGCGACCACGATCACCGATGTAACGGACGTGTCGCTCCCCGCAGGCAAGGCAGTTTTGATCAAGTTCGCTTCCAATTCCGATCCGAACGCGGTCACCAACAAGCAGGTCCGCCTCGAGAACGAGGCGTATCTCTTCTTCACCAACGGCAAGATCGCGACGCTGACGCTGTGGGCCCCGCAGGGCGCGGACAATGTTGACCAGTGGAAGCGGATGTCGAAGAGTTTCCGCTGGCGGTAGTCGAAGCGGCCGCGTGTGAAGGCTCGCACGCCCTCGAGGCGCGTGAGCTTTACCGTTTCTACCATATCGGTGACGACGAGACCCAGGCACTGCGCGGCGTGAGCATGTATGTAAACGCCGGCGAGTCCGTCGCCGTCGTCGGACCATCGGGGAGCGGCAAGTCCACACTGATGGCCTGTCTCGCCGGACTCGACGAACCGGACGGCGGGTTCGTCTTCGTCAACGGCGAACGGCTTACACGCCGGGATGAGAAGGCCCGTGCCGCTATGCGCGCGCGCTCGATCGGGATTCTGCTGCAGAGCGGAAATCTGTTCGACCACCTGACGGTGGATCAGAACATCAGACTGAAGATGCGCCTCGCCGACAAAAGCAGCTCCAAGCGCGTGACCGAGGTGCTCGAGCTGGTGGGCATCGAACAGCGCCGCCACGCGTATCCCAACCAGCTGTCCGGCGGTGAAGCGTCGCGCGCAGGTCTCGCGGTCGCACTCGGCCCGCAGCCGGACATCCTTCTCGCCGATGAGCCCACCGGCGAGGTGGACAGCGAAACGGAGAAGCGCATCCTCGCCATCTTCGACGAGCATCGGAAAAGCGGCGGCGCGGCGCTGATCGTCTCGCATAGCGACGCAATCGCGAAGCACGCGAATCGCATCGTCCGCATCAGCGACGGAAAGATCGTCAATGAGTGAGATACTCGCCGAGGCTGTGGACGCCGGCCGAGTGTATGGCGACGATGGAGCTCGCGTCGAGGCACTAAAACACGCGACGTGCAAGGTTCAGTCGGGCGATCGGATCGCTCTCATCGGTCCGTCAGGGAGTGGAAAGTCAACGCTCCTTCACCTGCTCGCCGCTCTCGACGATCCCACCAGTGGAACGATCAGCTGGCCCGCGCTCGGCGAAAAGGAAACCCTGCGCCCGTCGAAAATTTCTTTCGTCTTTCAATCGGAGAGTCTGCTCGCGCCGTTGACAGTGCTCGAGAACATCGAAGTGCCCTGCCTGCTCGCGGGAGGAGGAGCGGAGCAGGCGAGGGCCGACGCGATGGAAATGTTGGAGGCGCTCGATCTCACGGCGCTCGCCGACAAGCTTCCGGAGGAGATTTCCGGCGGACAGGCGCAGCGCGTCGCCGTCGCGCGCAGTCTCATCAATCATCCGCGGCTCATTCTCGCTGACGAGCCGACGGGGCAGCTCGACCATCCGACTGCAGCACATCTGCTCGATCTGCTCAGCCGGCATATCGAGGGAACGGGCGCGGCGCTCGTCATCGCGACACACGATCCGTTGGTCGCTGGAACTATGAAGACGCAGTGGCAGATGGATCACGGGGTGCTGCGATGAGCGCTATGACGACCTGGCTCACCGGACTCGTGCGACGCCGCTCGGGAAGAATGCTCCCCGCGGTCGCGGGAGTCAGTCTCACCATCGCGCTGCTCGCGATACTCGGCATCTTCATCAACGTCAGCGCGGCGACGATGACGCAGCGCGCGCTCGGCGACGTCCCTGTGGACTGGCAGGTGCAGCTCGTGCCCGGCGCGGACGTAACCTCCGTCGAGCGGAGTCTTCGGAAGTCGGCGACGGTCAGGATCCTCGAGCAAGTCGGGTATGCGGACGTTGACGCATTCACGGCCAAGAGCGGCGGTACGACGCAGACCACCGGCGCCGGCAAGGTTCTCGGAATCTCGCCGACTTACTGGAAAAATTTCCCGGCGATGCTTCGTCCGCTGCTTGGCGCGAACAGCGGCATCCTCATCGCCCAACAGACCGCCGCCAACCTTCACGTCGCGCTCGGCGACACGGTGACGATCAACAGGCCGGGTCTGGCGCCGATCACCGCGCGCGTCGACGGCGTGATCGATCTTCCGCAGGCGGATGCGCTTTTCCAGGCGGTTGGAGTTCCCGCTGGAGCGGCGCCTCAGGCTCCGCCTGACAACGTCCTCGTCATTCCGCTTGCGCTCTGGCATCAGTGGTTCGATCCACAGGCTGTCGCGAGACCGGACGCGGTGCATATGCAGCTGCACGTGCGACTCGATCACGCCTTGCCGCAGGATCCGGGTGCGGCTTACGTGTTCGTCGAGCGGCTGGCGCGGAACTTCGAAGCGCGCGTGGTCGGCACCGCGATCGTCGGCGACAATCTCGCGGCGCGGCTGGGCGCGGTTCGCGAAGATGCACTGTACGCGAGGGTGCTGTTCCTCTTTCTCGGACTGCCCGGCGCGGTGCTGGCGATCATTCTCACATTCGCGGTTAGCGCGACAGGGAACGACCGGCGCCGGCGCGAGCAGTCACTGCTGCGTGTAAGGGGCGCGTCAACCGCGACGATCCTGCGGCTGGAATCGCTCGAGGCGCTGGTCGTGTCGGTTCTCGCGGTGATCGTCGCGCTCGTCATCACCTGGCTGGTGGTGAGCAGAATGGTCGCGATCGCCATCGGCACGAGGCAGACGACAACGGTGTTGATCGTCGCACTGCTGGTCGGAATCGTTACCGCGCTGGCCGCTGTCATCGCGCCGGCGTGGCGAGCCGCGCGAGAGTCGTCCGTAAATGCGGGACGCGCGCGCGTGGGTAGAGCGGAGCGTCCATTCTGGGAGCGCACCTGGATTGACCTGGTGCTGCTCCTGATCGCCGGTCTTGTCTATTGGCGCACCGCGGCGTCGGGATATCAGATCGTGCTCGCGCCCGAGGGAGTCCCGGCGACGTCCGTTTCCTACGGGGCATTCATCGCCCCGCTCGCGCTGTGGATCGGCGTCGCACTGCTCGTGACCCGCCTTTTCCGCCACGGGCTATCGGGAGGACGGGCGTTCGTCACGAAGCTGTTCCGGCCGCTGGCGGGGAACATCTCGCCGATCGTCGCCGCGTCGGTGTCACGGCAGGCGCCTCTGATCACCCGCGGAGTCGTTCTCGTCACGCTCGCATTTTCATTCGCAGTTTCCACGGCGGTGTTCAACACCACGTACAACGTTCAGTCGCGCATCGACGCCGCGCTCACCAACGGCTCCGACGTCACCGTCACGGGAACGACCGCCTATCCCGCGGGCCCTCTCTTGGACAAGATCGGGTCAGTGGCCGGCGCGACAGCGGCGCGCGCGATGATCCATCGCTTCGCCTACGTTGGCAACGATCTTCAGGATATTTACGGAATAGATCCGCTCAGGATCGGAGATGCCGCGGATCTGTCCAACGCGTTCTTCGCCAGCAATGATGCTGCGGGGACGATGACGAAGCTGGCGGCGACGCGCGATGGCGCCCTCCTTTCGCAGGAGACGGTGAATGACTTCCAGCTCCACCTTGGTGATGTCGTCAATCTCCGCTTGCAGAGCGCGAAGGACCACCAATATCACGCGGTGCCCTTTCACTTCGTGGGAGTCGTGGGCGAATTCTCGACCGCGCCGCACGACTCATTCATTCTCGCGAACGCGAGGTATGTAGCCGAGCAGACCGCGGAGCCGGCGAGGGAGATAGTGCTGATACGGAGCAGCATTCCCCCGGCGCAGCTCGCGGAGCGAGTGAAGCCGGTCGTGGCGGGGATTCCGGGCGTGCGCGTCACCGAGCTCGGGTCGGTGCTGGCGACGATCAGCTCCAGCCTCACAGCAGTGGACCTTCACGGACTTACGTTGATCGAGCTGACGTTCGCGATTTTGCTCATCGCCGGCGCGTGCGGCCTTGTGCTCGGACTCGGACTGATCGAGCGCCGCCGGGATTTCGCGCTGCTCGCGGCGATGGGAGCGACGGGTAAGCAGCTCGGAGCTTTCCTCTGGACGGAGGGGCTCATCGTGCTCGTCGCTGGAATGGTGCTCGGGTTCGCGACCGGATTCGGAATCGCGAAGATGCTGGTAAAGGTTCTCACCGGAGTGTTCGATCCGCCGCCCCAGTCGCTCGCCGTTCCGTGGGGGTACCTGGCCGTCCTCATCGCTGCGGGGCTTGTCTCGATGGTGATCGCGGTGTCGATCGCGCGGCGGGTTTCACAGAGGAAGGCGGTGCAGGCGCTGCGGACGATATAAAGAACTGCGAACGTAGAACTGCAACCC
>JALYYD010000280.1 GCA_030946775.1 Gemmatimonadota bacterium | reverse complement strand
GCCGACGACATCGCGCGCGGGATGTCGCCGGGCGGGGTTCTGAATATGGCCGGGATTCTCATCAGCGTCGTCTGGCTATACGGAACGGTGGTGCTCGCCGGACGCAGATCGGGTTACATCATCACCTTCCTTTTCTCGTTCCTGATGATCGGCGTCCCATAAATCCATATGAGAGGGGCGGGGATCGGGATCGGGACTCGCCGCAGCGACGGGCTTTTCTTCGTGTGGACGCTGTTTGCACTCGGCGTGATGGGGCTCTTCTCCGCGATTCTCTCGGCGCGCGGACTTTGGGAACTCCGCCGCGGTCGGTCGCCATAGAGCACCACACGAACACTCCAGTCTCGAAGATCGAATCCGAAGGTCGTTGGACGAGCGCCTTTCTTCGCTGGGAAGGCTAGGAAAATCGTATCGAGCCCATTCGGGACGATCCAGAGCTCACTCAGCTATGCTATTGAAAGAAGCTTTTTAGCTGCGCGCCCAGAATAGTCTCGCCTTCGTCGTTTGGATGACAACCGTCGGTAGTTTGCTGTCTCGTCAACGCGGAAAGAACCGGACCTTTAAGAGCGATGCCCCTTGAGGAGATGACGTCCGCGATCTGCCTCGAAAAGGTAGTCCCGCTCGGCCCCGAGTTTTGACAAATATCGAGTGGGGTAAAGTCGTTCAAACCGGAGACATAGATCGTCGCTCCCGGGATCCTGAGCTTCGCTTCGTTTATCACGGCGATGGCCGCACTGTAGGCCTGATCATACGTAGAGAAACTCTTGACACAGAATTGAATCCAGAGAGTTTTTGTCTCCTGATGTCCGGCGTACAATTTCGCGAATTCGGACCAGTATGGATTCCTATTGGACGTATCGTTCGCCCACGTAACAATATCCCCTCCGCCGTAGTTCGGGTCCGCTTCCCAGATATTGCTGCCATTGGCGAAATTGTGGTAACCCTCAACGACCTTCCACGTATTCGAGCAGCCGATGTATCCCACAATCCGGCCGGGGGACGGCAGCGGTGACGTGGTCGCAGACGACGAACAGCCCCACGCAGCAAGCACCACGAGGATGCCCGGTAAGCGGGATAGTCTCGCTTTGATCTCCCTCAAATCAAAACCAAGATGGCTGTTCAATTGATGGAGCATCGTTCCTCGTTGTTTTCCGGTCAACCAGAGGTGGGATCGCATCACCCGATGCGATCAGGGATGATCCGGCGTTATACAATCCCCAACCAATCGGCTTTTGCCGTCGCGAACCCCGGGAAAATCGTGTCCAGCTTGCTCGCCCCCAAATGATCCGACGCCACCTCCGCGAATACTGATCTGAAGTCCGTCGTCAGCGCGAGATCCCTCCCCTCGTACAGTTGCTCCTGCTCCAGGCCCGGCCACTTCCCGTAGACCTTTCCGCCCTTCACGTGCCCGCCGATCACGAACAGCGCACCAGCGTGTCCGTGATCGGTCCCGCGGTTCCCGTTCTCCTTCGCCATCCGTCCGAACTCCGACATAGTCATTATCACCACGTCGTCCATCTTGTCGCCGAGATCGGTGACTAGCGCCGCAATACTCTGCGCGAAATCGTCGAGACGGCCGGCGAGCTGCCCCGTCGCTCCACCCTGATTCACGTGTGTGTCCCATCCACCGACATCCGCGAACGCGACTTCCAACCCAACATTCGCCTTCACCAGCTGCGCGATCTGCAGCAGTCTCTGCCCGAACTGCGACCTCGGATACTGCGCGCCATTCCTCGGCAAATACTTCCGCGGATTCGCCGACCGCAGCATCTTCACAGCGTCGAACATCTCCGTCCCCGTGCCGTGGATCAGATCCGCCGAGCCCGTCCGGTACAACGCTTCCAAGCGCTCCGCGCTGCTCCCGGTCGCACGGACGGTGAACTCATCGAGCGAATCCATCGCCACGGTCTGCTGTGGTCCCTCGAGAATACGCGGCGTCTGAGGCGTGAGTGACACCGCGCGGAACGGATTCGCGTGCTGATCAACAAGCTTGCACTCGTCACACGTTCCCTTTACCGCGAGATAACGGTTCAACCATCCGTCGGTCGTGCCCTTCACGTCCGGCGTCCCCGTTTCCATATAGTCCTGCGCATCGAAGTGCGAGCGCGTCGTGCTCGGGCTTCCCACCGCGTGCACCGGCGCGAGCAGTCCGCGATCGTACAGCGGCTTGAACGGCGCAAGCGACGGATGCAGTCCGAAGAATCCATCGAGATCTATCGCGCCGTCGGCGGCGTTCGCCGAAGGGCGGGGAATCGCGATCGAGGGACGCATCGCGTAGTACGCTTTCTCGCCGTGCGGGACGATGACGTTGAGTCCGTCCGCCGCGCCGCGCTGGAAGAGGCAGATGAGAACCTTTCCCTTCGGCGCGCTCACCAGCTCCATTCCAAACGCCGTGCGCCGGAGGAAGCTAGGACTGAGGCCCATCGTCACCAGCGCCAGCGCGCCCGATTTTAGAAATACTCTGCGTTCCATTGTCGTATCCTCGTTCTGCTTTAGCGGCGCTGAAACTCTGGGGATCCCAGAGCCAAGCCGAGTATCTGTGCGATTCCGGAGAGCTGCGGCGCTGATCCCAGCCCGCGCCCTTGAAGCATCGCCTTGTTGCCCGCATTCGCTTTGACGGCACCGCCATTCTGCTGGCGCGCCGCTCTGCGTTCTTGCGGAGTCATCGTCCGGGCATCCTGCATCTGCGCGCCCGCGCCATCCGACATCGTTGCGCTCGCGTCGTCAGGGCTGACGCCGGCGGCTTGGGCGCGCGCGATGTCATCGGGAGTCGCGTTCGCGAGCAGGGGGTTTTCGCCTGAGTCCAGAACCTTCCGCGTATCGGGTGATGCGATGCCGCTCAGCACGTCGGCGACGACTGCGTCCACCTGCTTCGCGCGCGGCGCGCTGCGAAGCGTGTCGAGGCCGGGGATGTTGGCGAGATTGACTCCCGGCAGGCGTCCCGCGGCGACGGCCATTCCGAAGTTGAT
>JALYYD010000238.1 GCA_030946775.1 Gemmatimonadota bacterium | reverse complement strand
GCCGTCCTTGTTCCAGCCTTTGCAAAGCTTGAAGTGGACGTGAGTCAGCTGCCCAGGCTGAACCGTGTGGTCGTCCCAGGCGCTCGTGGTGGACACTTCGAGGAAGGTGTTGCCGAGCTTGTCGATGAATGCACGGGCGCCGGCCGATGAGGCAGTCTTCTTGTCGAAAGCAGATGCGGTAGTCGAGAGCGTTGGTGCCGACGGGTTCGTCAGGTCGTTCGCGCACGCGGCCGAGCCAATGACGAAAGCAATCGCGATCGCACGGTGAATCAGTCGCTGGGAAATGACTGCCATTACCTGTCCTGTATATAAAGAGCCGTGTCGGCAGTCGGACGCAGATTGCGTCGGGCCGTCGAAACAAATTTCCTGAACGATTTCCTGAACAGACTAAAGGTATGGTTTTCAGGGGCCTCACGCAATGGGCAAAATGCGTGTTTCTTATCTATAGCACAACATTAGCTGCTGTCAGTTAAACCCTTTAAACTCAATGCGTTGAATCCACTTAACGCACAAGTGGCATATTGTGTCGGTCCCGAAGCAATATTGACCCAACCACGACTGTCAGCAGCGCGACCACAATCGGGAATGCCAAGCCCGCATAGATGTTCCCGGTTCTCGCAACAAGCGCCGTCGCGATGATCGGCAGGAATCCTCCGAACCACCCATTTCCGAAATGGTACGGAAGGGACAGCGAGGTGTACCGAATTCTCGCCGGGAATGCCTCCACCAGAAACGTTGCAATCGGCCCATACACCATCGTCACGAACACGACCTGAACGAACACGAGCAGTGTCAGCATCACGGGGTTCACCGGCGCCGAGTAGGCCTTCATCGCGTGATATATCGGCACGTAAAGAAGAGCCGCGAGCAGGTTGCCCGTCAGCATTATCTTCTTCCGGCCGATGCGGTCGGAGAGGCTGCCGAAAACCACGAAGAGGGGCGCCCCTGCGAGAAGCGCTATCGCGACGCAGACGTACGAAGTCACGAGTGGAACCTTGAGCACCGTCTGGAGAAACAAGAGCGCGTAGAACTGGCCGGTGTACCAGACCACCGCCTGCCCCGCCGCCGCGCCGAAGAGGACAGTGAAGAAAATCTTCCATCCCCCTACCGTCCCAAAGCTGTCCCGGATCGGTGCCTTCGAGGTCTGTCCCGCCGCCTTGAGCTGCGCAAACACCGGCGACTCGCTCAGCTTCGTCCGCACATAGTAGGAGATCGCGACCATCAGCAGCGACAGAATGAATGGGATTCGCCACCCCCACTCCTTGAAGGCGGCCTCACCGAGGACACCGCGTACGATGAGAATGACCGCCAGTGAAACGAAAAGGCCGAGGGTGGCCGTCGTCTGGATGAAGCTGGTGTAGTAGCCGCGCTTACCATCCGGCGCGTGTTCCGCGACGTAGATCGCCGCGCCGCCATACTCGCCGCCGAGGGCCAGCCCCTGCAGCAGCCGGAGGAGCACGAGAATGATCGGCGCCGCCATTCCGATCGATTTGTAACCGGGCAGGAATCCGATCGCTGCCGTAGAGACGCCCATTATCAGGAGCGTTGTCAGGAAGGTGACTTTCCTGCCCGTGAGGTCGCCCATCCGCCCGAAGACGAGCGCCCCGAAGGGCCGGACCGCGAAGCCGACGGCGAACGTCGCCAGCGTTTTCAGGAAGCTCGCGGTTGGGTCGCCGTCGGGATAGAACTGCGTGGCAATGATCGTGGCGAGACTCCCGAAAATGTAGAAGTCGTACCACTCGATCATCGTCCCGACTGACGACGCAGTGATCACCTTCCAGATTCCGTTCGGTGCAGCGAGCGCGGCCGTCTCCGCTCTTCCACTCATCGTTGCTCTCCCATTCTAGAAAGTCGCACCCTCAGACCCACCCGGAAACCCGGTACTTGATCCAGCCTGCGCACTCGTACAACCAGCCCTGAAATGCGTGCAGCCGGTCGCCGGCGCCCTGGAAGTTTCGAATCGCGCGGTCTCGCGACGCCGCCGGCAGGCAGGTGACCTGAAATCCCGCGCGCTCAAAAGTGGCGCAGGCGCGGCGCGAATGCAGCGGAGAAGTCACCACTGCGATTCGCTGCCAACCGCCTCTGGCCGGAAGGCGGCTCACACGCAGCGCCTCGTCGCGCGTGCTCGTTGCGGAATCAATGAAGAAAACCGCCGCCGCAACGCCGCTTAGCGCGAGCACACTCGCCTGATCGGCGGAATCGCTCACGGTGCGACCGTTGCCCACTCTCCTCTCCGTTGAGAGCACGAGCGCCGCGCCCTTGCCTTCCCGAATCAACTGGACGCCCTCGAGAAGGCGGTCGAGCGATTGAGGATTCATCAAATGGTCGGCGGTCATCCCGCCGGAGAGCACAACGATCGCATCCAGCTTTTCCGCCGGGATTCCGTCGCTTCGAACGAGAGGGCGAACGAGAGCTTCGGATACCGGCGTGAAGCAGACGATTACCAGCAATAACACAATCAAACCCGCCGCCGCCCACAACGCCCGGCGGAGTATCGTCGCCGCCGCTGCCGCGCAAACAACGATCAAAACCAGAAGTGTGCTGAAGTGGGCGTCGAGCTTCAGTGTCGCCCAGAGCCCGAGCTCGTCGAGGGCAGCCCAGATCAAGCCACCGAGCACGGCACCGGATATGGCCGCACGCGCGCGCGCCGACGCAAACGGATTCAACTGCTGGCGTCCGGCTCCGACACTTCCCTCCAATGCCCGCTGAACAACCGCCGCAGCGCACGAATGACGCGTCGCACCAGTAGCATTAGCAGCACGAGGAGCAGCAGCGCCAGCGAAAGTGTCAGATACGGGTGGTGCCAAATGCTGATGGCGATGGACGCGATCGTGGCGAGCTCGGCGAAGTTCGCCACCGCGTTCGTCACCGGTTCCGGTGAAGCATCCACCGCATATCGAAGCCCGAGTTTCGTTCCGTGCGTGGTGATCGCGAGACCTCCACCAAGAAGGGCCGCGGGTACGAGCAGCGCCGGATCGAGGTGATACACAGTCGCCGCGGCGAGAACCGCCGCAGCTGGCGGGCGCACGACGCTTTGAAATGTTTCCCAAACGCTCGCCAGTCCGGGCACGAGCGTGATGACGAACTCCACCAGGTAAATCCCCGCCGCCAGTGCAATGATCCACCATTGGCCCACAACCTCGAGTCCAGCCGGAAGCTGGCCGATCCATCCCTGCCGCTCAGCGATGCCAAGCACTGCTACGGTCGCGGGAACGTTGATGCCCGCGGCGAACGCAACTCCGAGCGCTTCCGCGAGAGCCGTTCCCGAGCTCATCGCTTCGCCGCGCGCGCAGCGGCGACGATCGCTTTCACGTCGCTCATCAGCTCGGGCACGTGGTACGGAATTCCGTCCTTGATCGTCCACTCGATCCCGCCGGAGTGAACGACGGCGCCGTTGCTGATCTGGTCCACTCCCGTCGGATACAGAACCTTCAGATCCTCGAGCGGATTTCCGTTTACTACGATGAGATCTGCGAGGTACCCGCGCTTCACCCTGCCGAGCTCGTTTTCGACGCCAAGGATTTTCGCGTTGTTCTGCGTCGCGTGCTGAATGACCTTGATCGTGCTGAACCCGGCCTCCTGCTGGAGCTCCATCTCCCGGATCGTTCCGAAGCCGTACATCTGGTAGATGAATCCGGCGTCGTCGCCGACTCCGATGAGTCCGCCCTTCCGCTCGAACTCCCGCAGCGCCGCCATCCAAATGCGGTAATTCTCCTTCCAGAAGGCTTCATCGGTTGAGGTCCACCCGATGAAGTAGGACCCGTGGTTGGCGGGATTGGGACGGAAATATTCTTCCAGCGTGGGATGCAGATAGTCCTTGAACCACGGCTGCGTCTGCGCGCGCTGCAGATCCCGGCTCGCCTCGTAGATGTCGAGCGTCGGAACCCAAGCCACGTGCGCAGCGATCATCCCCTCGAGAACCTTCGTCAGCCGTGCCGTATCCGCCTCGCGCCAGATACGTCCCGCGTAGCGAAAGCGATCCACCTCGTTCCGGTAGTTGTAGTTCGAGGGGAAATGCTGCACGCCGTCCGCGAACGCAGCGTCGGGAATCCCGTACCAGTGTTCGATGCTCGTCGTGCCGAGGCGTATGTCGTCCCACGCATTCGCATCCTGAACGCCGACGTGGTGCGCGATGCGGAGATTCAGCTTGTGCGCTTCGTCCTCGGCGGCCTCGAGCACCTCGCGGTCAACATCTATGATTTTAATTCCATCCACGCCCATCGCCTTGAGATCGCGGACGCGCTGGCGAGTCTCGGCGGAACTCTGCGGAGCGGGCGGATTCGACAGGCGGCCGTAAACGTAAATGCGCGGCGCGGCGACTTCGCCTGTCCGGCTGCGCTCGCGCATCGCGAGAACCTTGCGCGTGTCGTCGGCGCCGACTTCGCGGACCGTGGTGATGCCACAGGAGAGCCAGAGCTTGAGCTCGTACTCATACGGCTGAGGAATTCCGCCGCGCTCGTCCTGAAGATGGGCGTGCGCGTTGATGATTCCCGGGAGAACGTACTTCCCTGTCGCATCTATCTCGGCGTCGCCCGTAGGTCGGTTCGCCCCCGTCCGCAGCGCGATCGGATCGAGCGAGACGATCTGCGCGATGCGATGGTCCTCGATGACGACGTCGTAGGGGCCGGCTGCCGGTGTCCCATTCCCGCTCACCACCATCGCGTTGCGAATGACGAGGCGGGTGGCGCGCACTCCACTCTTCGGCGCGACCTGCCCCGCGACGGGTGAGGATGATCCCGCGATGATAAGTGCGGCGACGAAGAGCGAAACGGTGTTGCGTGTCATCGTTACCCGCTCAAACGGCGGAAGAGGGCCCCGTTTGGAGACCCTCTTCCTGGTGATTGAACTGTTCGCGCTTTACGGCCGCGTGATCGCGACCGGTGTGGCGTGCACGTGGAGATTGTGGTTGATGCGAATTCCGTAGATACCGTCGGTGGGTATGTCCTTCTTCGGGAGAACGGCGACGCCGTTGCCGTTCACGAGGAAGTGCACTGAATCACCGGCGACGCGCATCGAGAGAGTGTATGTCCCCTTCCCGCTCGCGTCCGCCATCGGAACCGCGGCGCTTTTCTGCCACGCGATGCGCCCGGTGAGAACGTCTCCTTTTCTCGTCTGGGCAAATGCTTCACCGGAGCCGCGCACGAGGAAGTACAGATAGCTCTGACCCGCGCCCTCCAGATCGCTTCCGCCGATGAAGATCCCGTATGACTCCGGATGCTTGGGCGTCTCGAGCTGGTCGAAGATCGCGGTTACGGTGTAGTTGCCCGTCGCCGTCTGTTTTGGATTCCACAGAATGTGCGCCGGTCCGGTGGTGACATCCCAACCGTTCCCGACCTTGACGTACTTCGCGTCGCTGAGCTTCTGCGTCGGGCGATCAGCGCGGCCGAAGTAACCCACGGGAACTCCGGTACCGCCAACGGCGGCGACGTCGGAGTCCATCTGCTTCATAACCTTGGCTGCGGCCGGCTTCGATTTTGATTTCTTCGTCTTGCTCTGGGCATTGGCGCATCCGGCGACGAGTGCCGTACCGAGCGCGAATGCCGCGATCACTTTGAATCGAGAATGCATATCTCCTCCGAATTGCTGATGTGGATGCCGAAAATATAGAGCTTGCGCGGCCCGCTGGAGCCGCGAATTGTCATCACGCCGCATCCGCCACGAGGCAGTCCGGCGCATCGTATCGCGGGTTGTTGACCCGCCTGGAGACGACGATCGACTCCAGCTCGGCGTCGTGCGGAAAGGGGGCGCCTGCGAGTACCTTCGCCACTTCAGCCGGATCGGTAAGCTCGGGATCGAGCCAGGCATCGTAGGCTGAGGGCGGGAGGAGATATGCCATCCGGCTGTGAAACTGTGCATACCATTCATCCGACGCTCCGATGACCACAGAACAGGAATAGAGCTCGTCCTCGGCGCTGCCGTCGCCGCGCCACGCACTCCACAAACCCGCCATCGCGAACGAAGCTCCGTCGCGGCGACGTAACAAATGGGGAGTCTTGGCG
>JALYYD010000041.1 GCA_030946775.1 Gemmatimonadota bacterium | reverse complement strand
GTCGAGCTTGGCGAAAGAAATCTGCTTCATCAATTCAGGCATGTATCACCCACTGCAGGCGCAAACAGCCCCACCCCGGTTGCCGCAAAATTTTTGCGGTCGGAGAGAGGCGAAACGGGTGCTTCAGTTGTGGAACGAGGAGTCGGAATCGCGTTCATGTTGTCGAAGTGGGAGTAACGGGCCGGGTCTGCGGAGAGCGCGATGGCCCCCCGCAGACCGAGCGGGTTACTTCACTTCGACGGTCGCGCCCTGCTCTTCGAGCTTGGCCTTCATGGAAGCGGCCTCTTCCTTGGTCACGCCCGCCTTCACAACGCTGGGCGCACTATCAACGAGATCCTTCGCTTCCTTGAGACCCAGTCCGGTCAGCTCGCGCACGACCTTGATGACCTGGATCTTCTTCGCGCCGGCTTCCTTCAGGCCGACCGAGAACTCGGTCTGCTCTTCGGCTGCCGGTGCCGCGGCCGCGCCACCGCCGCCCGCTGCGGGCGCTCCGCCCATCGGTGCGGCAGAGATGGTGACGTTGAACTTCGTCTTGAAAGCCTCGACGAGCTCGGAAAGATCGAGGACCGACATGTTGCCGATCGCGTCGAGGATCTCGTCTTTGCTCATGGTTGCGTTTGCCATTGTTTGATTCTCCTAGAGATTTAGGCGCCTTCGCGCTGTGACTTGAGCGCGTCGAGCGCGCCTGCGAACATCGAAAGAAAACCGTTAAGCACGCCGGCGAAGGCGGCCATCGGGGACTGCATGCCGGCGCCCAGCTCTGCCAGCATTTGCTCGCGCGAGGGAAGCGAGGCGAGACGCTTCATCTGCTTAGCGTCGATCGTCTTGCCGTCGAGCATTCCGCCCTTGAACTCGGGCTTCTGCTCGAACTCCTTCGCGAAATCGGTGAGGATCTTTGCTGCCGCGACCGGGTCGCTGCCGATGACGAGTCCCGAGGGACCCCTGAGCTTCTCGCCGACCAGACCGCTGTCGTTTACAGCGCGCAGGGCAAGCGTGTTCTTGATGACGACGTACTCGATGCCGGCCTTCTTGAGGCGGCGGCGGAGCTCGGTCATCCGCTTCACGTTGAGCCCGGTGAAATCGGTGTAGTACAGCGACGTCGCGTTCTTCAGCTTGTCGCTGAGCTCGGTGACGAGCGCTTCCTTCTCAGTTCTTTTCATCGCTCGTTACCGGTAAGGGGTGGTGTCGATGCTGACGCCGGGACCCATCGTGCTCGAGATCGCGACGTTGCGGACATATACGCCCTTCGTTGCACTTGGCTTGGACCGGATGATCTGATCCATGAACGCGGCGAAATTCGACTCCAGCGCTTCGAGCGGAAACGAAACCTTTCCGATCGCGGCCTGGACGTTCCCCGCCTTGTCGACGCGGAACTCGATCTTTCCCGCCTTTACTTCCTTGACGGCGCGGGTGACGTCGAACGTCACCGTTCCCGCTTTCGGATTCGGCATCAGTCCGCGAGGACCGAGAACACGCCCGAGCGCGCCGAGCTGACCCATCTGATCCGGCGTCGCAATGAGGACGTCGAAGTCGAGCCAGTTTTCCTTGATCTTCGCGATGTACTCGGTGCCGACAAAATCAGCGCCGGCGGCCTCGGCTTCGCGCGCCTTGTCTCCGGCGGCGATGACGAGAACGCGGACGGTCTTACCGGTTCCGGCGGGGAGAACGACCGTTCCGCGAACCGCCTGATCGGCGTGGCGGGGATCGACTCCGAGGCGAACAGCTACCTCGACCGTCTCATCGAACTTCGCGAACGCAGACGACTTCACCAATTCGATAGCCGCCTTCGGCTGATACTTGGTGGCGATGTCGCGCTTCGTCGCGGCTACGTTGTACTTCTTTCCGTGACCGCGCATTAGTCCCTCACCTCGACGCCCATCGAGCGAGCGGCGCCGGCAACCATCGCCATCGCCGATTCAATGGAATCGCAATTGAGGTCGGGGAGCTTTATCTCCGCGATCTTTCTGATTTGCGCCTTCGTCACAGAACCAACCTTGTTCCGGTTCGGCTGACCCGAGCCCTTCTCAATTCCCGCTTCCTTCTTCAGCAGGACGGCCGCAGGCGGCGTCTTGGTGATGAAGGAAAAGGATTTGTCCGAGAAAATCGTGATCTCGACCGGGAGAATCGTGTCCTGGCCCTGCGTCCGAGCGTTAAACTCTTTGCAGAAGGCCATGATGTTGATTCCCTGGGGGCCGAGAGCCGTTCCCACGGGGGGCGCCGGGTTCGCCTTGCCTGCAGGGATCTGCAGCTTGACGAATCCAGTTGCCTTTTTTGCCATGTTACTCCTCAGGTTCAATTCGCATCGCCCACTTTGGGCTTTGCGTCAAACTCCCACGGTGTATTTAAAGGTCGTAGTGGTATCCGACCGTGCGCTCCTCGCCTCATCGGCCGCCCCGCGCAAGGGCCACCACCCGTGACTGGAGTAGGTCACTGTGGCTTGGTGCTTCATTCTATAGAAACAGCGACTGCAACTTCGAACTACAAGCGCTTGGCTGACCGCGATTCGCGGACAGCGGCTCGCTTGAACTGCCTAGTAACCCTTGAGCTGGAGGTAATCCAACTCGACACTGGTCGGACGGCCGAAGAGCGAAACGCTCACTCTGACCTTGCCCTTGTCGGGGAGAACTTCCTCGACGGTGCCATTGAAATCGGTGAACGGGCCCTCGGTGATCGCGACTGCCTGACCGACGAGGAACGGAATCTCTTCCTTCACTTCTTCCGGCTCCGAATCGTCGCTGATGCCGAGAATGCGGTTCACTTCATCCGGGCGCAGCGGCTGCGGAAGCCGTTCGTGTCCGACGAACTTGATCACACCCTGAATGCCGTTGATCGTGTGGGCAGTTTCCTGATCCATCACCATCTCGACGAGCACGTAGCCGGGGTAGATCTTCCGTTCGACGTTCACCTTCTTGCCGTTCTTGATCTCGACTGCTTCCTGGGTCGGAACAAGCGCCTGGCGAATCGCGCGCTCCTCCGGCGGACGGGAGTCGGTCTCGATCTTCCGCTGAATCAGCGACTTGACCTTGTTCTCGTGGCCAGACGTCGTCTGGATCGCGTACCAGCGGTGGTCGGTCATTATCATTTGCCCGCGAACAGCGAGGGCAGTCCCTGCACGAGTATCAGCTGCATGACGAGATCGATCACGCCGATCACAGCGCCGAGGAACAGCACGAAGATGATCAGCTTGATCGTCGTATCCTTGAGCTGAGTGCGATCGGGCCACGTGACCTTCCCCATTTCCGCAACGACTTCGTTGTAGAACGCGGGAATGTTCCGGATGCCGCCGGTGAACTTGTCGACGGATCCTCTCGGTGCGGAGCGGCGCTCGACCACTTCACCCGCCATTACTTCGTTTCCTTGTGAAGCTTGTGCGCGTTGCAGCGCGGGCAGTACTTCTTCCACTCGACGCGCTCAGGGTGCAGGCGCTTGTTCTTGTCGGAGAAATAGTTCCTGTTTTTGCAGTCGCTGCAAGCGAGGATGATTTTTTCGCGTGGCATCTATTTATGCACTGCTAGTTGTGAATAACGAGTGTAACGGAATGCTTACTTGAGGATCTT
>JALYYD010000179.1 GCA_030946775.1 Gemmatimonadota bacterium | reverse complement strand
GCGTCGGCCGCTTCCTCCTGGAGGATCTCGCTGTAGCCGATGATGGCGTTGAGCGGTGTGCGCAGCTCGTGGCTCATATTGGCGAGGAACTGACTCTTGGCGCTGTTCGCCGCTTTCGCCTCCTCGTTGGCGCGGAGAAGATCGGTGACGTCGTGATACAGCGCCATGATTCCGACGCGCTCTTCGTCAACGATGACGGGAACTCCGGCGAGTTCGACGTCGAGAAATGTTCCATCGCGGCGGCGGCGTTTGCCGATACCGCGCGCGGTCTGCTCGGTGGCCTGCTCGGTGTACTGCGTCGCCTCGGCGAGAGTCTCCGGAGTGTTGAGTAGCGAATCGAGGTCCTTTCCGATCGCTTCCTCGGGGGAATACCCGAATAGTTTTTCGAACGCCGGGTTGAATGAAGTGATCATTCCGTCGAGGCGGAGCGTCACGATCGCGACGGGGCTGTTGAGCACGACCGCCTCGAAGTACTGCTTCTGCCGCTGCGCATCGTTGTAAAGGCGCGCGTTCTGGATCGCGACGGCAGCCTGCGGCGTGAAGAGATTGAGCAGGCGCAAGTCGTCGGCGCCGAAGATGCGCTTCGGATCGGAGTGGACGCTGGCCATCGCTCCCACGAGCGTGTCGCCGATGAGAAGCGGAGCCGCCATCACCGACCAGATCTTCACGTCGGAGTAAACCGTCGGCTTTCCCACCCAGCTGTCGTAGTCGCGGATGATCACCGGCTCGTGAGTTTGCGCGACGGTGCCCATCGCGCCCTCGCCGAGCTTGAGGCGGACGCCGGTGGAATCCTTGCCGATGTTATAGCTGGCGACGATGACGAGCTCCTGCGTCTGCTCATCGTAGATCGCGAGCTCGCCGCCGGTGACGGCGAGGAGATCGATTGCTCGCTTGAGGGTCGCCTGGAGGAGCTTCGACAATTCGCGCTCGCTCGACAGATCGGCCATCGTCTCGAGGAGAGCCTTTTGCTCGTCGGCGCGCTTGCGCTCGCTGATGAGCAGCCGGGCGCGCGCGATGGCGATGCTGGCCTGGTTCGCCGCAGCCGTCAGAATCTCGAAGTCTTCCTTGCCGAACGCGTCCGGCTTGGCGCTCTCGACGACGAGCACGCCGATAATGTGGTCGCCGATCTTGAGCGGGATGTCGAGCTCGCTGCCGGTGCTGAGCGACGCGACGTAATCCTTCTCGCGATTGACCTGCGGCGCGTAGTGGAGCTTGCCGTCCTTCATCGCGCGATCGCTGAGTCCTTTTCCTTTCGCGACGCGCCAGTGGTCTGGAACCTCCTTCCATCCTCGGCTCGCCTGCAGGATGCGGTCGCCGGTGGCTTCGTCGAGGAGGAAGAGCGCGAGGAAGTCGTAGCCGAGCGCGGGGTCGTGGAGGCCGCCGACGACGCGGTCGAGGATCTCGTCTTCCTGCTGCGCTTCGGCGATGGCAGAGCTGAGACGGAGGAGCGCGCTCTGGCGCTGGGCCAGGCGGGAGCCATTGGTTGCCGGCGAGGTGCGCTTGGCGGCGGTCTTTTTCGCTGCAGTCTCTTTTGTTGGTGCTGCTTTCGCCGTTTTGCGCATCGGGGTGCTTTAAGGTGAAGAAAAGATGCGGGTCAGGCGGGGAAGCGGGAAGAGAAGGTTTGGCCGCTAGCCGGGCGGCGGAGGGGGCGGCGCCCCGCGAATGGTGACATCCACTGAATAGCCGTCTTTGGCGAGCAGTGTCTTGAGAAGCAGCTCGGCGCTTTCATTTGCGTGACGGAGCACGGCGAGGGTGTTACCGGCGGCGGCGAGCTGAGTCTTGGCCTGCCGCTGGATCGCGTCACGGTCCTCTGGCCGGAAGGGATTCCACAGTCCGCCGCGCTCGTCGTATGTACGCAAGTCGGTGATCTCGACACCGATCAGCTGAGCGGAGGGGATGGTGACGGTGATCTTCTTGTTACGATCGTCGATGCGCACGTCCGGATTGTTGGCGAGGTCAATGCCGGCGAAAAGCTTTCCCGTGACGATGACGAGCGATCGCTTGGTGGAGCCGTACCAGGTGTTCTCGTAAACAACGACGTCGCGGACGGTTGCCTCGGTCGAGACGAGCTTCGCCACGGCGCGGAGCTGCTGAATGACGACGTCGTTGGTAATGCGTGTCTCCTTCCGGCCGAAAATACCTGGCAGCACCCGGCTGCTGCAGTACCCGAGGGCGATAAGCGCGATGAGCGCAACGGCGGAGAGGGAAAACGCGGAGCCGAAAAGGAAGTGCCGCGTGCTGCGGGGACGCGGTGAGGTGTCGGGTGTGGTCACGGCGTGGACCGAAGTGGAGTGAAGCGGCCCTTTGCGTTGAGCGGAATGTCGTGCGGGCCGAGTGGGGTGGCGGCGGTTATCGTGCCGACAATGCGATAGTTCACTTCGCCCGCCGCGAGCGCGCCGCCGCCGGCGCGGGTGAGATCCTTCCAGGACAGGTTGAGGGGGAGCGTGGCGACAGCCGAGTCGCGCGCGGCGACGGTCAAAGTGTCATTGGATTGGCCCTGGCCCACTACTATAGTATCGTCCACCATCAGCTTGTAGTCGGTGTGAGTGGCGGAGAGGGTAAACCGGTTCGGGTTGTAAATTCCGAGCTCGATGTAAAGAGTGCTTCCGGTGAGGGAGAGCGTCCCCATTCTCACCCCTCGAAAGGAAACCGCCGGGGGAGTGAACACTTCCTTCACCATCTTGTCGCAGCCCGCCGAGGCGACGAGAATAAGGGAGAGCGTGGAAGTGACGGCTTTGAATTTCATCCTTTGAATATACGACGAACATGCCGGCAACTTTGAAAACCAACCAACCGCAGGAAGTTCTGCGCAAGCATCGCCTCAACGTCGTCGTGACCATAGACGATTACAACCTCGCGATACCCACAGCGCGCGCGCTCGCCGAGGGCGGCATCAAGTCGGCGGAGATCACGATGCGGACGCCGGCGGCGCTGAAGGCGATCGAGATGATCGCCGCCCATTGTCCCGACGTAGTCGTCGGCGCAGGCACGGTTCTCACTCCCGACAACGCGCGAGACGTTCGCGCTGCGGGTGGGCAGTTCTGCATCGCGCCCGATTTCAATCAGGGGATGGTGGACTACTGTCTCGAGAATGCGATTCCCGTTTATCCGGGAGTGGCGACGCCGACGGAGATGGGGATGGCGGTGCGGAGCGGGTTGTCGGTGGTGAAGGTGTACCCGATCGAGCCGCTCGGCGGTGTCGGTTTCCTGAAGATCGTCAATGGTCCGTTCGGGAGCCTGCGGTGGCTGCCGTCGGGGGGGATTTCGACGGCGAACCTCGCGTCGTACCTCGCGTACGATCGTGTGGTTGCGTGCGGGCTGACGTGGATCGCGACGACGGACATGATCAACGACGGTGAGTTCGACCGGATCAGGGATAATGCTTGCGAGGCGGTTCAGATTGCGGCGGAGTACGTCAGTCGTTGACTTCAACGTCAAGCCTTCAGATGTGATTCACCTGACGGTGAACTCCCGCACCATCCCGTGCAGAATGTGCGGCTTCTCGTCCTTTGCATCGGGAACGAAACAGAACATCGCGTAGCGGCCGGGGCGCAGATCGAGTGGGAACCAGACTCGATTGCCACGATCGATTCCCACCGCGCCGCCGACGAGCTGGCCGACAGGCGGCGCACCAACGAGGCCCGCTGCCGCCCACTTGCGAATCGCTTCCACCGTTTCTCCGGGGCGGAGGCGGACGATCTGCACGTCGTGCTCCTGCGGTCCCGTGTTCTCGAATCTGACGAGATGATGTCCGGTCGTCGGCTCGGTGTGGAACGCGAGGCTGAAGTCCTTCGCGTGCAGAACGAGATCGGCGTACGGCTCGACGCTCCCGCGCGACGTTCTCTTGACGTCTATCAGCGAGAGCATTCCCTTCATCACGTGAGGTTTTCCATCCGTCGCGTTAATCCAGCAGCTGAGGCCGTAGCGGCCGGGTTGAAGCTGTACGATAGCTTCAGAGCTGTCGCCAGGCATAGTGATGTTCGGACCGCCCCAGTCTTTTACCACCACATTCACAAGCTGACCAGCGACGATTTTCTGGATCATCGCGACTGAAGCGGTGTCCGGGACCTTGGTGAACACCAGGTGGTGTGGCGACTGTCCGCGATTTACGATGCGGACGCGAGTGAACCCCGAGCGCGCAGTTGCCGGGGCGCGAAAGGCATAGTCGAATGCTTCGACGCGGATGAGCGGAAGCTTCGAGTCGATGACGAGACCGGGCGCGGCAGTCGAGTGGGAGAGGGCGGTGAGGATGGCGCCGAGCCGGAGGATGAATGGGAGCATTGGGAAAACATTGGCGGGGCCGGTGGGGATTGCAACTACAACATATGGCTACCGGCGGCTCGGCCGAGGGCCCCCGCGCGGTTGCCCTCAGCCGCAACAGGATTTGACAGACACCCGGGAATCGTGAACCTTGTGCCATGCTCACACGACTCGCGATCGCCCTCGCGCTGGGCGCAGCGGCACCGATTGGAGTGACCGCACAATCAACGGCACAGCCGACCACGCCGCCAGTGCCATCCACGTGGGCGTTCGCGACGTCCCTCGGATTTCAGCAGAGCACCGGCTCGACGACGCTGGTCGGGTTGACCGGGGAGCAGCAAATCGCCGATACCACTGGAACACAGCAGCTCGGCTTCAGCATCACCGGCGCTTACTCGTACACGAGATACACCTCGATCGATACAACAGCGGCCGGGACGCTCGTCCCGGCGAAGAGACGAGTGAATACGAGGCGTGTGCTGGCGGATTTCACTGAGCGCTACTTCGTGGGGAAAGCGCCGTACATCGCGGGACACGCACAATGGGAGCGCGACGACAATCAGGGAATCGACCGCCGGATATTTCTCGCTGCCGGCGCGGGAATGAGGTGGATCAACGACAAACAGCAGCAGTTATTGACTGAAATTACGGCTGGGCATCTTTACGAGCGAGATCAGGCCAGCAGTGCGACTACGAACCCGGCGCTGTCATTCGTAGTGATGGACAACATCACGTACGGCAAGGACAACGGCACGATTCAGCTAAGACTGGAGCGGCTGCAGAATCTGCGCGATGGCGGTGATGCGCTGCATCGCGGACACGCCGGCATCACGGTGCCGTTCAACACCAAGCTGGCACTGAGCGTGTCGTACGACGCGACCCACGATACGAGACCGGCGCTCGGGATCTTCGACACCGACGCGTCGGATGATGTGGTGACGCAGCCGACGAGGTACAACGGGAATCTGAGTGTGGGGCTGACAGTGAGCTGGTGATTTCCTGAAACGGCTACCCGGCGCTTACCCGGTGGGTGCCGTTTCCAGCCGCGTGTTCTCTTCCTTCGTCAGGTGCACGACGAGCACGACGATGACGACGAGAAATACCGCGCTCACGGGAATCGTTCCGAGATTCATTCCGCCGTCGTCCTTTGACGCGGTGAGGAGATCGCCGAGCGACGCGCCGAGCGGGCGCGTGAGAATGTAGGCGATCCAGAATGTGAGCACTGCATTGAGATGGAAGAACTTGTACGCCCCATAGATGACGGCGATGCCTGCCGCGAATAACAGCGCGGCGACGAGATAGCCCTGGCCGAGTCGTTCGGAGATGAGATCGCCGGCGGACGTGCCTAGTGAGAAGGTGAAGAGAATCGCGGCCCAGTAGAACAGCTCGCGCCCCGTCGTGACGATCGTGTGCACGGAGAGAGTGTGCTCGACCGCGTACCACGCCACGAAGACGACGATGAGCGCGGCGCTGAAGATAATCGTCGTAGTGACGAGACTGATCCCCATTCCGTCAACGAGAGTATCGGAGATGAGAGTGCCGACTACGCTGATGAAGACGACGACGAGCCAGTAGATGGGCGGCACGTAGCGTTTTGAGCGGAGCTGGAAGACGAGTGTGACGATGAGAAGCGCCGCCATTACCCACGAGGTGAGGACGGTGCCGAGTTTGAGCGTGGTCGAGAGCAGGTCCGCCGCAGTCTCGCCCACGGTCGTCGCCATGATCTTGATGATCCAGAATGCGAGGGTGAGCTGGGGGACTTTGTTCAGCATCGTCCCGAGATTGTCTTCGTACACTGATTCCACTTGCGCATTGCCTGTTAAGAGATGCGGTGGGTAATGCACGAAATATTCCGGGAGTGGCGGGAGTTATCCCGGTGACAGGTTCGGAGAGAAGTACAACTGCAACTACGGAATAGGACTGCCCCCGGGAAATCGACGGAATGGCCCGCAGCCCGCAGCCCGCTCGGCGGAGGGTCCCCTGCCGTTAGTCTTCAACTGGGGTTAAGTCTGTCAGAAGCCAAGATGATCCCAATTCGCGATCGCATTCAGCGCCAGCGCAAATGATCCCTGCGACTCCCATCTCCACAGGGGCCTGATCCCGAACATCACGACGTTGCCGTTGCCAAGCGGCGCGTCCACGACGGCGGGTTTTCCTGCGAGCTCATCGCCGCCGGCGAGGAGCCCTGATACGAGCAGTGAATCGGCTTTGTCGTGGAACCTGAGAATGACGTGCGCGCGCATCCGCTCGATCTGCGTTCCGATTGCGGGATCGCGTCCTTCGACGCCGACGGTGTCGCGCGACGTTACTGTGAAGACCGGCGCCTGATTGAAGTAGATCGGAAAGCTCGAGCTCTCGTAGCCGTATAGTATGGGACTGGATCCGGCGCCGGGCGCGGGCTGGGCGCGAATAATCGAGCCGCGCGCATTGAGGCGCGTCGTGGCGAGAAGGCCGACGCTGGGATTGAACCCGAGCGTGATCGGGAGCACGCTCGAGTTTCCCGTCGTGAGGAGGAGCCCACCGCGCTCGACGAATTTTCTCAGCGCGCCGGCGCCCTCGAGTCCCATCCCCGGGCGAATGTCGTCCGTCTGATCCCAGAGATCGAGATTCGGAGTCAGCGCCGACTTCTTCCACGGAATCGGAGGTCCGACCATCGGGCGTCCGTTCACAAGTGCGTTCGCGCTTCCACTCACGTGCGGAAAGACGACGACGTCGAATTTATCAAGCCGACCCGGCGTGCGGAGTGATTGATCCGAGATGTACGTGTAAGGCACACCCATCTGATCGAACGCGTATCGCACCCAACCCTCGTTTTGCGTCTCGAGCCAGGAGTGCATCAGTGCGATGCGCGGGACGTGAATCGCGTGCTGCCTGACTGTCACATTTCCACCGGCGGCGATGGCGTGCATTCCGAGCGTCTTGATGGCGCTGCGCGCGGCGTCGGTCTGATTGCTGATGATATACGTGCCGGCGGGATACTGTGCGCCGCCGACTCTGAACGATTCCTCCGCGACGCTCACACCCGGCGTCTTCCACGGCAGCATCGCCGAGCGCCAGTCGCCGAGGTGGCGGACGAGGAGACTCCCGCCGCCGCCGGAGATGTCGCCTTCAACGTGTACGTCCGATGTAAGGAGCTGCATCGGCTTCGACAGAATCGTCGAATCGGAAATCTTGAGAGTGGTGACGTGACGGAGCTCGTCTAGCGTCCAGCCGGTGTCGTCGTACGGCGGCGGGTCGTCGGCTTTGAAATGCTGAATGGCGAGGAGCGTGCGCGCCGTAGCGGCGTAGGGCTGGTCGAGGCGGACGATCCAGTCGCCGGTGTGGACGGTTCTTGGCACCGGAGCCCGAACCGGGCCGAGCAGCGCGGAATCGAGATTCCGACGAGATGCGGGAACGTTTTGATCGCTCGCTTCACGGCGAATGGCAGAGTCAGCCCGTCCACGCGCGCTGTCGGCAAGATCCTTCTCCAACTGCGAGGGTGGGCGAATGTTGATTGAAAAGTCGCCCGTGGCGACGCTCACTTCCGTCCCCTGCGCGCGGAACAGGTTCACCAGATCCGCCGCCTCGGCTGCGTGCCGCTGGTCGCGCGGAATCACGAACGCGTACGGTGCGCCCGCCTTTCCGCGCTCGATCATCCGCTCACCCTTCGAAACGAAGTTCTCGAGGAATGTTTCGCGATGGTCGGCTGTGTACTTCAGCGCGATGAGCGCACCGGACTGCTGGTAGTTGATGTTGCTGCGGATGCACCATCGGATGCCGTTCACCGGCGGGTTGGGACGATCCCAGCGGCGCGACG
The DNA here is from genome assembly GCA_030946775.1 of Gemmatimonadota bacterium. Taxonomy (GTDB): domain Bacteria; phylum Gemmatimonadota; class Gemmatimonadetes; order Gemmatimonadales; family Gemmatimonadaceae; genus UBA4720. Next base: position 8,690 of record JALYYD010000179.1, on the reverse strand, counting down.
TGTCGGCCGCCTGAAGGCGCACCGTCGTGCAGCCCGCGCCACTCGAGGTGTACGTCTCATAGAAACGGCCGATCGAATTGTGAAGATTCGCGACGGCGAGCAGGGTGTAGTTCGGCGCCCATCCATCGTAGAAGCCGTGCGTCCAAACTCCCGGCAGTCCCCGGCGCGTCAGCTCCGTGATCTCCTGGTAGGCGAGTGTGTGCCACTCGTCCACTACTATAGGATCGTACTCGTCGTTGTACGGGCCGGTGCCGGTGCTCGTGTAGAGAAAGGGGACAGACTCGTGCAGATCGTGCGCTACGGTGGGGTGCCAATAGAGAAAGCCGCGCAGAAAGTTCCTGGTGAGACTCTGCGACATCACCATTCCATCACGGTTGTTGTCGTGCGCAGTGTACTTCCCCCAGTAGATGAGCGGGATGTTGTTGGAACCGAGCTTGAGCGCGGCGGATTCCTTGACGACGTCAACTTCGCGATCGCGGCCGTCAACCTCTGTTACCGGAGTGATGAGCGTGATGACGTTGGCGCGGATGTCCTTCACAAAATCGGATTCGTCCACGGCGAGACGGTAGGCGAGCTCCATCAGCATCTCCGGGCTGCCGGTCTCCGGAGAGTGAATCGATCCGCTGAGCCAATAGGTCGGCTTGGTGGTCTTGATCAAGCCGGCGCGATCGGCGGCGGACAATCCGCGCGGATCGGCGAGACGGCCGAGCGCGAGACGGTTCTGCTCGAGGTTGGCGATGTTCTCCTCGCTGGAGATCGCGACAACGATCTGCTCGCGCCCTTCTTCACTCTTCCCGAGAGAGAACTTCTTCACACGCGTGGGCGCAGCCGCCGCGAGCGCGTCGAAGTATTTGTTCAGTTCGGCGACGTAAGAGAGCTTGCCGAGTGTACCGGGAACGTAGCCGAGGACCTTGAGCGGGGTCGGCACAGTCGCGGACGCGGGGAGAGTCGAAACGAGCTCTGTCGTAAACTTCCAGCGCCCGGTGGCGTCAACCGGGGTGAGCTCTTTGATTCGGGCGGAGTATGCGGAGTCGATCGGCTGCTGGGCGGAAAGACGACTAATGACGAGTAACGAGTAAATGAACGAGAGTGAGGATGTCTGAAGCAGGCGTTTGATCGTCATTTGGATTGTGTTATCTAGAAAATGTCGAGGTCGTGCGCGGAGGCGAATTTCCCTTTGTAGTACTGATGCATCTCGGCGAGCATCGTCCCTTCAGCGTCAGTGGAATCGCCGAAGAACATCTGATGATAGAGAATGAGAAGGCCGGGATGAGCTTTCGTTGCAACATCGCCCAGCTCTCGAGTCGAGGTGTGAAAGCTGCGCGAATACGCCTTCCACGCAGAATCGCTCGCCGCGTATCCCTTCATTGTATAGACCTCGTGCAGGAGCGCGTCACATCCGTTGCACGCGTTGACGACGTTGTCGGAAGGGTGCGTGTCACCGGTGACGACGATCGTTCGGTCCGCGGTTTGAAAGCGGTAGCCGAACGCGTGCTTCCACGAGCCGTGAGGTACGGGGAAGGCGGTCACGGTCACGTTCTCATCTTTGTACACGACACCGGCGCTGACCTCGTGCGCGTTAATCACACTTCCGGATTTGGTATTGCGCTCGAGTCCGTTGATCCTCAGCTCGTTGTCTTCCGCGTACGCCATCACGAGGTGGTGCACCATCGCCGCAATTCCGGGCGGGCCATACACGTCGAGGGGAACCGTTCTGTGCACGACCCACGGCGTGTACATAAGATCGGGCAGCCCGACAGTGTGGTCACTGTGGAGATGGGTGATGAAGACGCGCCGGAGGTTCCGCGGTTCGAGACCTTTTACTCCCAGGCGCGTCGCCTGTGTCGCTCTACGGACGAGCCCGGGGCCGGCATCTACCATGTAAGAAGAGCCGTGCACGACTATCGCAACGGAGGGGCCGGATTTGTCCGGATTCGGCGACGGCGTCCCCGTACCAAGGAAAACGATTTGGGTTTTGCTGGAGTCCGGTTTTACCTGCGCGGAGAGAGGCGCCGCGATCGCGAACACCAGCAGCGCGGAAGTGAGAGAAATTCTTGCGTTCATCGTCAGTACAGGGATTGGGGGGGCGTGCGTTAAAGTGCGGCGGTGGGGGCCTCGCGTCCAGCGGACGCCCGCAGGTTCGGGACGTCACCTTGCAGGGGCCTAACCGAGGCCCAAAACGGTCCATTTCCTGCCCTTACCGCAGTGTCATCGAACCCGTTCCGCCGAGGAATACCGCAATGAAGAAGACACTGACACTGCTCTCGTCCACCGCACTCCTTTTTGGATGCGCTTCCGCCGGATCCGTTACCACTGCGGATGAGGTGCAGATCGGAGCGCAGGAGGCGCAGCAGGTCAACGCGCAGCTTCCGATGGTCAACGATGCGCAGATCAACAACTATGTGAACAAGTTGGGTAATCGCATCGCGCGGCTGACTTCGCGCGGCACCGAGCTCAACTGGCAGTTCCAGGTCGTCAACAGCAGCGACGTGAACGCGTTCGCGATTCCGGGCGGATACATCTACGTCAATCGCGGCGTCATCGAGCGCGCGTCCAACATGAGCGAGCTCGCCGGAGTGCTCGGCCACGAAATCCAGCACATCGTGAAGCGCCATACGGTGAAGCAGATGGCACAGGCGCAGAACGCGAACACTGGCGTTGGACTCCTTTGCGCGATCACGAGCGTGTGCAACAGCGGCGTCGCGCAGGCGGGAATCCAGGTAGCAGGCACTGCGGTGTTCGCGAAGTTCAGCCGCACCGATGAGGTGCAGGCGGATGAAGGCGGATTCGATAACGTGCTTCGCGCGCGGATCGATCCGCGCGGAATGTACACCTTTTTCCAGAAGCTTCTCGCTGAGGAGCAGGCGAATGGCGGACGGGGAGCGACGGCGGGATGGTTTGCCGATCACCCGGGCACCACGGACCGGCTGGCCGACATTCAGAAAAAGATCAGTCAGGTTCCGGCGAGCCAGCTGAAGGGGCTGCAGGTTGACGAGACCGCGTTCCAGACGATCAAGAGGCGCGTCGCGCAGCTTGGACCGGCACCGGCACCCCGACAGTAGCTAACTGCGGACTTCGGACTGCAAGCGGGTAGCTGCTAGCGTCACCAAAGCTAGCAGCTACTGGCTTTACCCCGGCTTCTAGCTGTTAGCTTGCCGTTCTATTTCCGCAGTTGCCTAGAGCCTTGAGCCCCGTTACGATTCGAAAGAATGAATTCCACCACGATTTCCCACACGCATCACACGCATCACGGCCATAACCGGCCGCGGGGCGCTTTTGCGCGTGTACGCCATACTGCATAAGTAGAAACAAGGCGTAGCACTCTCGAAGCAACCGCGGCCCGTCCCTCTTCAGGACGGGCTTTTTTGTTTCCCACTCGTAAATCACATGCTAAAAATCGCACTGCCCAATAAAGGAAGACTCTCCGAAGAAGCGCGCGAGCTGTTCGCCGAAGCCGGCCTTCCCGTTCGCACCCGCGGTGACCGTGCGCTTTCCGCGTCGCTCGGATCCGGCGGCGAGTTCGAGGCGCTGTTCGTTCGCGCGCAGGATATCCCGGAGTTCGTCGCCGATGGTGTCGCGGATGCCGGGGTCACGGGTTGGGATCTCGTCTGCGAAGCGGCGCGCCCCGTCGAGTCCCGGCTCGATCTCGAGTTCGGCGAGTGTCGCCTCGTCGCCGCGGCGAAAGAGGAGAGCAGCATCAGGTCCATCGACGACATCCCCGCGTCGGCCAGGATCGCGACCTCGTTCTCGCGAATTACATCCGAGTTTTTCGCCAAGCGATCGCAGCCGATCGAGCTGATTCCCATCTCCGGCGCAGCGGAGATCGCGCCGCTGCTCGGCATTGCCGATCTCATCGTGGACATCACGTCCACTGGATCCACGCTGAAGATGAACGGCTTGCGCGAGATCGGAACGATTCTCACGTCGCGTGCGCAGCTCATCACGCGAAAGAGTGAAGGACCGGCGGACGCGGCGAAGGTGGAATCGCTCGATGCGCTGGCAACGGCGCTGGAGTCGGTCATCCGCGCGCGAGGCACGCGGTATCTGATGGCGAACGTTCCGCGCGCGTCGCTCGACGCGGTGAAGAACATTCTGCCCGGAATCAACGGCCCCACTGTGATCGACATTCTCAATGGAGGGGACCGGGTCGCGGTGCACGCAGTCGTAAATGCGGATCGCGTTTACCGCACCATCGCGTCTCTGAAGTCGCTCGACGCAACCGGAATCCTCGTAACGCGCGTGGAACGCCTGATGCCGTGAGCAACGGCTCACTCGAGACCGGCGTGTTCCGCTACACCGGATCAATCTCGGCGATGTCCGCCGAATCGCGCGTGGCGCTGATGCGGCGGACGAAGGAATCGGACGCCGAGGTGCGCGAGGCCACCGCCAATATCATCCGGCGCGTGCGCACCGAAGGTGATTCGGCGTTGATCGAGATGGCGCGCGATTTCGATGGAGTGGAGCTTGCCGCGCTGGAGGTGTCGCGCAAGGAGATCGAGCGCGCCATCGTTGCGATTGATCCCGCGCTCCGAACCGCTCTCGAGCGCGCGGCGCGAAACATCCAGCTCGTTCACAGTGCGTCTCCGGCGGTTGCCGTGGAGATCGAGCCGGAGCCGGGAGTAATCGTCGGCCGGCGTCCTGATCCGCTCAAAAGAGTCGGCGCGTACGCGCCAGGCGGACGCGCGGCCTATGCGAGCAGCGTGCTGATGTGCGCCGTGCCCGCTCGAGCGGCGGGAGTGGAAGAGATCATCGTCTGCTCACCGCCGGAGAAGAACGGCGTCCCGTCAGACGTGGTTCTGGCCGCGTGCGCGATTGCAAGAGTGGATCGGGTGTTCGCGGTTGGCGGTGCGGGAGCGATCGCAGCGATGGCGTACGGCACCGATACGATCCCGGTTGTGGACAAGATCGTGGGGCCCGGAAACGCGTACGTCGCCGAGGCGAAGGTGCAGGTGAGCAGAGTGGTGGGAATTGATTCTCCGGCGGGGCCAAGCGAGCTGATGATCATCGCCGACAACAGCTGCAACGCCGAGGGGATCGCCGCGGAAGTGCTCGCGCAGGCGGAGCACGATCCGGACGCGTGTGTGGTTGTCGTCGCGCTGAGCGCGAGCGTTGCGGAGAGAATCGCCGCTGCGGTCGAAGACGAGCTGCCGCTGATGCTGAGGTCTCGCATCGCGGGCGCCGCATTGAAATCGAATGGAGCGATCCTGCTCGCACGGGATGAGGCCGAAGCGATTGCATTCGCCGCTGAATACGCACCGGAGCACTTGCTGCTCGCCGTCTCCAACGCAAGCGAAGTAGCGGCACGGACGAGGAATGCCGGGTGCGTGTTCATCGGCGAAGAATCCTCGGTCGTGTTCGGCGACTACATCAGCGGTGGCAATCACGTTCTGCCAACTGCGGGCGCGGCGCGCAGCTATTCGGGGCTGGGCGCGCTCGACTTCGTTCGGTGGACGTCGTATCAATGCATCACCGCGGATGCGGCGGCGGGATTGTCCGCCGACGTGGAGATAATGGCGACCGCTGAAGGATTGAGCGCGCACGCCGCGGCTGCCGGCAGGTGGAGATCACTGTGACGCCGAAGCCGAATGCACCCTCGACGATTGGCGACGGTCCCGCTCCGCGCGCGTGTTACAACGGCATTCGCGCGTACGCGCCCGATGCCCGGGGATGCCGCATTGACTTGAGCGACAACACGAATCAGTGGGGACCGCCGCCGGCGGCGCTGAGGGCGCTGCGCTCGAGCACGCCCGGCAACATCGCTCGCTACCCCGAGCCGTACTCTGCGACTCTTCGCGAGTGTCTCGCCCAATACGCCGGAGTGGTGCCGGAGATGATAGTCGCCGGATGCGGGTCGGACGACATCATCGACTCGGCGATGCGCGCATTCGGCGAGCCGGGCGAAACGCTGTGCCTGGCGGATCCGACGTTCACGATGGTGCCGGTGTTCGCGGCGGTGAACGGATTGAGCGTCGCCACCGTTCCGTTCGACGCGCAATTCGAGATAAGCGCGGATGCCGTACTCGCGACCGGTGCGCAGGTCATCTATCTCTGCTCGCCGAACAATCCGACGGGGACAACGCTCCCATTCTCGCTGATGAAGAGAATTGTCGAACATGCGAAGGGCTTGGTGATCGTGGACGAGGCGTACATAGAATTCGGTGGCGAAAGCGCGCTTCCGCTAGTCGCCAGCGGCAAAGTGCTCGTGACACGAACTCTGTCCAAGGCGTTCGGCCTGGCAGGGCTTCGTGCTGGATACGGAATCGGATCTGCGGCGGTCATCGCGGCGATCGAGAAAGCGCGTGGGCCCTACAAGGTGAATGCGATCGCTGAGGTCGTTGCGGCAGCAGCCGTCACGGAGGACCTCGGCTGGCTCAGCGAGCGGGTCGCGGACACGCATAACAATCGTGCGCGATTCTTTCGTGAGCTGACGGCGCTCGGCTTCGCGCCGATTCCATCGGCGGCGAACTTCGTGCTCGTTCCCGTTTCGAATTGCAGCGAGGCCGCCGATCGCCTCCGCGATGGCGGGATCGCGGCGCGAGCTTTTCAATCTCTCGCGGGGATCGGCGATGCGCTGCGTATCACGATCGGACCGTGGGAAATGATGCAGCCGTGTCTCGACGCGCTGAAGGGATCGCGATGACGCGGATTGCGCTGCTGGACTACGGGACGGGAAATCTTCACTCTCTGGCGAAGGCGCTCGCGCCGATCGGAGCTGTGACGGTCGAATCGGACGTGGACGCAGCAATCGGCGCGGATCTGCTCATACTTCCGGGAGTGGGTGCGTTCGGACAAGCGGCACAGCGTATCGAACCGCAGCGGGACCAGCTCCGCAACGCGCTCGCCGATGGACTGCCCTGCATCGGAGTCTGTCTCGGAATGCAGCTGCTGTTCGACGCAAGCGAAGAGGGCGCCGGCCGGGGGATTGGCCTGATCGCCGGAAATGTGCGGCGGCTCGATGCGGAGAGACTTCCGCAGATGGGTTGGAACGCCGTCGAGTGGAACACGACAGATGCTAAGCTCTCGCGCATCGCCGAGAGTTCCGGAATGTCATTCGGCTACTACGCCAACGCATTCGTTGGCGAGCCGCAGGACGAACAGCTTGTCGCTGCGTGGAGCACGCACGAGAACGACCGCTTTCCGGCGGTGGTGCGGATGGGCAACGCTGTCGGAATTCAGTTTCACCCGGAGAAGAGCTCGCAGCCGGGCGCGGAGCTGCTGAGGGGAATCGCACGGGAGCTGCTCGAATGCAGGTGATTCCTGCGGTCGACCTGCGCGAGGGGAAGTGCGTTCAGCTGATCGGCGGGTCGTACGAGGACGAGCGCATTCGCCTTGACGATCCGGTCGCGGTTGCGGCGAAGTGGGAAGAGGCGGGCTTTCGCCGAGTGCACGTCGTGGATCTCGATGCCGCGACCGGCAAGGGCACGAACCGCGCGCTCGTCGAGGAGATCATTCGCTCCACAGCAATGACGGTGCAGGTGGGTGGAGGCATTCGCGACATCGATGCGATCGAGGAGCTGCTTGGGTTCGGTGCCAGCGCGGTGGTACTCGGCACGCGGGCGATCGAGAACCGCGACTGGCTGGAGGAAGCGAGCGCGAGGTTCCCTGGACGAATCATCGTCGCCGCGGACGTAAAGGAGCGGAACATCGTGACGCGCGGCTGGACCGAGTCACTGGCGCTCGATGTCGCCGACGCGGTGCGGGCGTTGAGCGAGCTCCCGCTCGCGGGCCTGCTTATCACGGCGGTGCATCGTGAGGGGCTGATGAGTGGACCGGATATTGATCTGATGCGCGAGATGAGCGGGGAAACTTCTCTGCCGCTTCAGGCATCTGGTGGAATCGGATCTGAGGAGGATTTGCGGGAGCTGGCCGAAATCGGAATTGCTTCCGCTGTAGTCGGGATGGCGCTGTACACTGGCGCATTGGATGTCGAATCGATCACAAGGGAGTTTGCGCTATGAGCATTGTCAGCAGGGAAACAACGGAGACGTCGGTGCGCGCGGAGCTGAAGCTCGGCACGGGAATCGCAAGCGTTCAGACAGGCAACGATTTCCTCGATCACATGATGAGCGCCCTGGCACGCTACTCAGGACTGGACACGGAAATTTCGGCGCGCGGCGATCTCAAGCACCACCTGATCGAAGACGTCGCGCTGACTCTGGGCAGGTGCTTCAGGGAAATCGTGCCCGCCGGCGCGGCGCGCTATGGAACGCGCACGATCCCGATGGACGACGCGCTCGTTCAGGCAAGCGTGGACATCGGCGGGCGACCGTACTACGAAGGCCCGCTGCCGAGCAGTCTTTACGATCACTGGATGCGATCTTTCGCGGACGAGGCGAAGGTGACAATCCACATTGACGTCATACGCGGTTTCGATCGTCACCACATTGTCGAAGCCGCTTTCAAGGCACTCGGTCTCGCGTTGCGCGACGCGCTGGTGGATACGGGCGTGACGTTCAGCACCAAGGGACGTGTCTCGCTGTCGGTAGAGTGATGCTGACGAAAAGATTCATCGCCTGCCTCGACGTGGACGGCGGAAGCGTCGTGAAGGGAATCGAGTTCGTGAATCTCGCGGAGGTGGGCGATCCGGTGGAGATGGCGGAGCGATATGAACGCGATGGCGCCGACGAAATCGTCTTTCTCGATGTCTCGGCGACCAACGCGAAGCGCGCGACGGTTCTCGATATGGTATC
>JALYYD010000158.1 GCA_030946775.1 Gemmatimonadota bacterium | reverse complement strand
CCGCGCGCGGGAATGGCAAAGACGGAAGCGCCGGAGAGTGAAAAGCCGAGCGGATGGTGGGGGATGATTTGCGTCGTCGCGACAGAGTCGGCGTTTTTCATCTATCTGCTGATGAGCTATTTCTATCACGCGTCACGCTCGCCGTCGGCTTGGCCCCCCGCCGGACCGCCGGACCTCCGTCTCGTTCTGCCGAACACGCTTATACTTCTCGCCAGCAGCGGGGCGATGATCTGGGCCGACCGCGGGATCCGCTCCGGCTCACAATGGCGTCTCCGCGCCGGATTGCTGCTGAGCTTTCTCCTCGGTGCGGTGTTCCTCGTCATTCAGGGAATCGAGTATCACAACAAGGGCGCTCTCCCAACCGACGGCGCATACAGCTCGCTGTTCTTCACGATCACGGGATTTCACGGAGCGCACGTCGCAGTCGGCCTGTTGATGATCGGCGTGACATCCGTGCGCGCGTGGCTCGGACACTTTAACGCCGAGAAGCGGCTCGCCGTGACGAACGTCTCATTGTACTGGCACTTCGTTGACGTGGTCTGGCTGGTGGTGTTCGCGTGCCTCTACCTGGTGCCGCGCGCGTGGTAGCGCGAGAGGGAGCTGCCCCCGCGCAACATCGCGGCAATTACGGGGCGCTGCCAAGCGTAAAGGCACTATGGTTTGCGCTGCTCGGCGCGCCGTTCGCGTGGTCGCTGCAGGAGCTTTCCTCATACTCCCTCAGCGCGCACGCGTGCGCTCCACGCGATCTTGTCGTCGACACGCCTGTCCTCAGCGGCCTCAACCCGCTGCTGCTCCTCATCTCACTCGCCGCCGCCATCGTCGCGCTGGCGGCGGGGGTTGTTTCGCTCCGAGCTTGGCGGGAAGCGCAGGCGACGGACGAAGGCCACCACGAAGGGGCGCACGGAGGCGACTTGAAACATCTCTCGCACCGCGCCGGAGACGTCGCGGGAGATCAGCGCACCGGCCGCGCGCGCTTCATGGCGCTGGCCGGAATCCTCTTCAGCTCGCTGTTCCTCCTCGGCATCGTGATGAACACGTTCCCCCTCTTTACCCTCGCGTTCTGCTCGGCGAGATGAGGCGGCGACATTGGGCAATCTTCGCGTGCATCATTCTCACCGCCGCATGCGATCGTCGCGGATCAGTACCGATCCAGCTTGTCGAAGGCGGCAGCGCCGAGCGCGGTAACGCACGAATTGAGAGCGCGGGATGCGGGTCGTGTCACGTGATACCCGGAGTAAGAGGCGCCGATGGAGTCGTTGGCCCGAACCTTACCGCGTTCGGACGCCACAGCTTCATCGGCGGCGAAGCTCCGAATACTCCCGACGCGCTGGTGCGATGGATTATGGATCCACACCAGATCGAGCCCGCCACAGTGATGCCCGACCTCGAGATCAACGAGCGTGACGCCCGCGATATCGCCGCATACCTCTATACACTTCGCTGACGCGGCGGCCGTGGCCAATCCGCGTTCCCGACTCATCCGATAGATTCAGGAGATGGCACACTTGGGCAGGCGCGGAATCCGCCCGGTTTTTTCGATAGTTTGCGGATTGGCAATCTGTGGATCTTCGGTCGTGGCGCAGGCGCCGCTCGCGCAAAGTTTTTCGTTGCAAGGCGTCGACTCTGCGGACGTCAGCTTCGTCCAGGGAATGATGCACCATCACGCGCAGGCGATCGTGATGAGCCGGATGGCGCCCTCGCACACGACGCGCGCCGACCTCCGCACTACCGCCCGCAAGATCGTCGTATCCCAGCGCGACGAGATAGCGCTGATGCGGCGCTGGCTGGAGAAACACGGCCAGACAGTTCCCGCGATCGACACCGCGCCGCCCGATACCGCTCGAATGATGCCCGGAATGCAGATGTCCGATGGCGATCACGCCGCGCATCACATGATGATGCCGGGAATGCTCACTGCCGAAATGATGGGCGGGCTGGCGCGCGCACACGGTGCGAAATTCGACAGTCTGTACCTCAGCGACATAATCGCTCACCACCGCGGCGCGCTCGCAATGGTCGCGAAGCTCTTTGCAACTCCCGGCGCCAGCGACGATTCCGAGATCTTCCAGCTCGCTTCGGAGATCGACGCCGACCAGAGCGCCGAGATCGCCCGAATGCAGTCGATGCAACTTCACCCACCCAAGAAGACAAAATGAGATTTCACTCCGCAGTCGCGATTCTCGCCCTCACGCTCGCGCAGCCAGCTCTTTCGCAGTCGGCCGATCCACGCGTCGGATTGCGCGGGGGATGGAAGGATGCCGCCGAAGCATCGATGAACATGACGCTCATCGCCCACCGTGATCGTCCCGATGGATTCTTCACGCCTACGGACCCCGGTGCGTTTCCCACAGCGAACTCCGATCTCGCGTTCAGCGGGAACAATGTCTTTCAAGGGAGCTTTCACGGATTCCAGATCTGGGACATCTCCAACCCAGCCAATCCGGCGCTCCGCCTTGCGTACGCGTGCCCCGGAGGTCAGGGCGACGTGTCCGTGTATCGGAATCTTCTCTTCGTTTCCGTTCAGGAATCGCTGAGTCGAATGGACTGCGCCGCGAATGGTGACACGGCCTCGGCTCCCAACACGGAGCGCTTCCGCGGCGTTCGCATCTTCGACATCAGCGATCTCGCGCACCCCCGACAGGTAGCGGAAGTCCAGACCTGCCGCGGCTCGCACACGCACACGCTGGTGACCGACCCGAACGATCGCGCAAACATCTACGTCTATGTATCCGGAACTTCGCCACCGCGTCCGGCGGCCGAGCTTGCCGGGTGCTCCGGCGGCAAACCGGGCGAAGATCCCGCGACTTCGCTCTTCCGCATCGACATCATCCGCGTCCCGCTCGCCGCGCCGCAGAACGCGAGGGTGATCGCGTCGCCCCGAATTTTCGCCAACGAGAAGGGCAACATCGCCGGACTGCTGATGCCCGTCATAGACACCTCGCTGGCACACCATCCGTCGGAGACGAGCCGCTGCCACGACATCACCGCGTATCCGGCGATCGGACTCGCCGCCGGAGCGTGCGCCGGTAACGGAATTCTTCTCGACATCCGCAATCCCGCCGCGCCGAAGCGCGTCGCCGCCGTCGCTGATTCCAACTTCGCCTTCTGGCACTCGGCGACGTTCAACAATGCCGGCGACAAAGTGATCTTCACGGACGAATGGGGCGGCGGCACGCAGGCGAAATGCCGCGCGACCGACGATCCCGAGTGGGGCGCCGACGCGATCTTCACGCGAAAGGGCAACAAGCTGACGATGGCTTCGTACTACAAGCTTCCCGCGGCACAGACGGAGCAGGAGAACTGCGTCGCCCACAACGGATCGCTCATTCCCGTTCCCGGCCGCGACATCTTCGTCCAGGCCTGGTATCAGGGCGGAGTTTCGGTGATCGACTTCACCGACGCCGCGCATCCGAAGGAGATCGCCTACTTCGACCGCGGGCCCGTTGATTCGACGAAGATTCTCCTCGCCGGCGAGTGGTCGGCCTACTGGTACAACGGCCATATCTACGGGTCGGAGATCGCGCGCGGGCTCGACGTGTTCGATCTCAAGCCAAGCGAATACCTGTCGCAGAGCGAGATCGACGCCGCGAAGTCCGCGACTGTCGCCACTCTGAACGTCCAGAACCAGCAGCGGATGGCCTGGCCGCCGAGTGTGCACGTGGCGCAGTCCTACCTCGACCAGCTCAACCGTGAGAAGGCGATCTCGGGCGCTACATATCTGCAGATCGCGAACGACATTCGCAGCGCCGACAAATATCCGGGTGGCCCGCGGCGATCGGCGTTCAGCCGGCTCGCCTTGCAAGTCGAGCGAGACACGAGACGGAGTAAAGATCCCGCTCGTGCGCGCGCCCTGGCCGCGTCCCTGCGCAGCGTCGCGAATGCCGGGAAGTAGCGAATCGATCGAGCGGCTCGCCCGCTTCGGCTATCTGGCGAAGGGCGTGCTCTACGCGACGATCGGATTGCTCGCCGCCGCCGGCGCACTCGCCGGCCGCGGCCGCTCGACCGACACCAAGGGGGCGATGGACACCATTCTCACGGCGCCCTTTGGTCGGCTGCTTCTCTTTGCGATGGCGATCGGCCTCGCCGGATATGCGGTGTGGCGCCTCGTGGAGGGAATTCTCGACCCGGAAAATTGCGGCGACGACGCCAAGGGCCTGGCGCTGCGCGCGAGTTATCTGGTTCGCGGGCTCGTGCACGCAAGTCTCGCATATAGCGCGCTGGGCCTCGCGACGTATCACGCGCAAAGCGGTGGCGGATCGAACGCCAAGGCGGATCATTGGACGGCGCGCGCGTTTGGGCTTCCCGGAGGCAAATGGCTCGTGTGGGCGGTCGCCATCGCGCTCGTCGTATTTGGCGCCTATCAGATCTACAGGGCGGCGACCGCCAAGCTCAGCGACAAACTGAACATCGGCAAAGCGACCGCTGAATCCGGCGCCTGGATTATCAAGGTCAGCCGGTTTGGAATTGCGTCGCGCGGAGTGGTATTCGTCGCAATTGGGATTCTTTTCGCCAGCGCGGCGAAGCAGCACGACCCGTCGAAAGCCGGCGGCATCGCCCAAGCGCTGCAGTCGCTCGACAGAATGAATCAGTGGGCGTTCGCGGCGATCTCCCTGGGGCTCATCGCCTACGGCTTGTACCAGTTCCTCAACGCGCGCTATCGCAGGTTCCACATCGCGTAGTGGGCCGACGCCTCACTTCTGCCGCGTCGCCTCGATCCAGCTCGCGAACGCGGTGAGAAATTTTACGATCAGCTCTTTCGTCGAATCCTGCGCGAAATTCCCTTCGGTGTCGAACATCTTCGCCGCGCCGCCCAGGTAGAGCTCCGGCTGCTGCAGCGTCGGCATATCTAGAAAGACCAGAGACTGCCGTAAGTGGTGATTCGCTCCGAAGGCGCCGAGTACTCCGCCGGTGAGACTGGCGACCGCCGCTGGTTTCTTGGAGAAAGCACTCTTGCCGTACGGGCGCGACCCGACGTCGACTGCATTCTTGAGAACGCCTGGAACGGAGCGATTGTACTCCGGAGTCACGAACAGAACCGCGTCCGACTTCGCGACGCGCTCTCTGAACGCGGCCCACGGCGCGGGCGGCATCTCATCCAGATCCTGGTTGTACAGCGCCAGATCGCGAATCTCCACGATCTCGAGCTTGAGATTTTGCGGCGCAACTTTCTGCATCGCCTTCGCCAGTTTGAGATTGAACGATTCCTTGCGAAGGCTGCCGACCAGCACTGCGACGTCAAAAATCCCGTTTGTCATTGTTGTTATGAAGTTGATGAGCCCGCGTTTTCCGGAAGCATTATTGGCAAATCCAGCGCCGCGAGGTCAGGCCGCCGTCACCGGCTTCCGAATGAGGACGTTGGCGAGCCCTCCGAGGATGCCGAGCAGCACAACGACGAAAACAACGTTCGGCGTCCAGAAGCGGTTCAGATGGATCGCCGCGTCGAGCGAATACCGGCCAAATCCAGTGAGCGCGAGCCCGTCGGCTGCGGCGATGTACATCAGCGGGATCTCGATTCCATTAGTCGTGGCGAAGAGCCCGTTGGCGCGGTGCACCGCGATCATCGCAACGATCATCACCGAGAGAACCACTGCCGGCCCCACCGGACCGAGAAACCCGATTGCGATGAGCAGCCCGCCAGCGAATTCACTCAACCCCGCGAGCGTCGCGAACAGCTTGCCCGGTTTGTATCCGATGGTCTCGAACCACCCGCCCGTTCCTGCGATTCCATATCCGCCAAACCAGCCGAACAGTTTTTGCGCGCCGTGTCCCGCCATCAACAAGCCGAAGATCAGTCGAATCACGAGCAGGCCGACGCTGACGGGAAGGGATAGAGCAAAAAGGCGCAGATACATTTTCGTTCTCTCGGATGAGGTGGTCGGGCGTAGCCCTCCATTTGCCGATTCCTCGTCCCTTTCGCCATAGCACGAACGTGCGAGCCGGCTACCCTCCGATCGCCCGGCGCACCTCGGGAGCGACCTGTGTCCCGAACAGCTCGACCGAGCGCATCACCTTTTCGTGCGGCGTCGGGCCGACGGTGAACTGGATCAGCATCCGCTGGTGACCGAAGATCTCGTGCTCGTACAGAATCTTGTCGATCACTTCCTGCGGACTGCCGAGCAGCATCGCTCCCTTCTCCGAACGCTCGGCGTCGAACTGCCTGCGATTCGGCGGCGGCCATCCGCGCTCACGGCCGATGCGCCCCATCATCTCGATGTATGGCGGGTAGGCGATGTCCACCGCCTCCTGCGTCGTGTCGGCGATGAAACCGTGCGAGTTGATGCTCACCGGCAGCTTGGCGGGATCGTGCCCCGCGCGCTTCGCTGTTTCACGGTAAAGCTCGACCATCGACGCGAACCGCTGCGGCATCCCGCCGATGATTGCGAGCGCCATCGGCAAGCCGAGCGTCGCCGCGCGGATCACGGATTGCGGAGTCCCGCCGACGGCGACCCACACCGGCAGCGGATTCTGCAGCGGGCGCGGATAGACAGAGAGACTCTCGATCGGCGCGCGAAGGGTCCCCGACCAGGTTATTGTCTCATTCGCGCGGATCTTCAGAAGAAGATCCAGCTTCTCCGAGAAGAGCGCGTCGTAATCGTCGAGGTCGTACCCAAACAGCGGGAACGATTCAATGAACGATCCTCGTCCCGCCATTATCTCGGCCCTTCCGCCTGACAGCAGATCGATGGTCGCGAAATCCTGAAAGACCCGCACCGGATCGTCGGAGCTGAGAACGGTCACCGCGCTGGTGAGGCGGATCTTCTTCGTCACCTGGGCGGCGGCCCCGAGGATGATCGCCGGCGCAGACACCGCATAGTCGGGGCGGTGGTGCTCCCCGACCCCGAAGACGTCGAGCCCCACCTCGTCGGCAAGCTTGATCTCCTCGATCAAATCCTTCAGCCGCCCGGCGGTTATCGCCGCGCGCTCCGCCCCGGCATCCCGCACCGTTTCAGCGAAGGTGTATACACCCAGCTCCATTCGATCTACCTGTGAGAAGGACAAGCCGACACTTCCGCGCCGTACCCGGAGCGGCAAGATTCCACGCTATGGAAAAGGCGTCAAATCATCCCGTGGTGAACGTCGAATACCCCGACTGGGTGGACTCGGTCGTGGATTGGACACGTACATATAGTAGTGACGAGGACAAGATGCGGCAGGCGATAGACGTTTCCCGCGTCAACGTCGAGCGCGGAACCGGCGGCCCCTTCGGCGCGGCCATCTTCGAGCAGTCTGGAAAGATCGTCGCCGTCGGGATGAACAGCGTCGTCCGCTACAACAATTGTCTCTTGCACGGCGAGACGATGGCGATGATGATGGCACAGCGCGTCGTCGGGTCGTTCACGCTCAACGCTCCCAATCTCCCCCTTCACGAGATGTTCACGAGCTGCGAGCCCTGCGCGATGTGCCTTGGCGCCTCGCTCTGGAGTGGCGTGCGTCGCATTGTATGCGGCGCCAACCGCGACGACGCGACGCGACTCAACTTCGAGGAGGGCCCCGTCTTCCCCGAGTCGTACAGGTACCTCGAGGATCGCGGCATCAAAATCGACCACGGCTTCCTGCGCGAGGAAGCGCGCGCCGTTCTCGAGATGTACCGGAAGACCGGCGGCAAGATTTACAACGCGTAACGTTCCGCACAAATTGGCGTCAATTCACTCGTCTTTAGTCACTCATCGCAGTTAACCTGCTTAACGCAATGAACACTTCTCTCGATCCAGAGTTGTTGGACGACGCCACCCACGCGCTTCGCGAAGGCAATACACAATTCGCCAACGCGCATCCCGGCGAAAGCCCCGGCCGCCAGCCGGTTCACACCGTTTACGGGGGCGCGCAGCTCTTCTCATCCGACTCCGTTCCCAAGCTCGGCGCGCTCGCGCTCCGAGCGATGGATACCTACGCCGCCGATACTCGCACACTCGGCGAAGCACTCGGCATATCGCATCACGCCGCGC
>JALYYD010000143.1 GCA_030946775.1 Gemmatimonadota bacterium | reverse complement strand
GTGTCCGATCTGCTTCAGGCCGGGGTGATCCGCGCCGATGAGAAGGTTGTTCTCTTCAACACCGGCGGCGGAATTAAATACCTCGACAGCTTTCGCTGATTCGTTACGCCAGGAACTTCGAGAGGATGACGTTAGCCTGCGCTTTTGTCAGCTGCTCGTCGAACGCTTCCGTAACGGCTGACGCCCCGCCATTCGTACTTCCCAGCGCGGCGGAATCGAAGCCCGCGTGTGCGGTGGCCTCCTCGCCATCGTACACCGGCTGAAAGAACGCCGGAAGATCGTCACGGCTGTTGCTGGTGATCCAGCCCTTCTTGCCGCGAATGCGTCTGATCTCCGCGGCGTGGCGGCCCTGCACGGAAGCGTAGGTCGCGACTTGCGTCATCGCGTTCGTGTTCGCTCCCATCCGCGCGATCTGCCCCTTGATCGCCCGCACGCCGAGGTCTTCAAGCCCGTGTGCGATGATCTGATAGGTGGCGTATTGGCCGGCAGCGAAGGAGAAACCGGGGAAGGCTCCCTTTGCGGTCCAATCGAATGTCGGCTGATTGTTCGGGACCGTGGACAGGGAGTTTATCAGGCTGCCCATCAGCTGCACCTGGCTCGCGTCCTGAATCCGCATTCCGGCCATCGCGCTTAAGTCCGCGCTCGGAATGAAGCCGCTCGAGCTGGCGGCGCGTAGGTGGAGCTCCGCCTGCATCTGAACGATTAGCAGCACGAACTGAGTTGCATCGATCAAATCAGTTGTCGTTTGGGCCGCGGCTGAGCGCGAAAGAGCCGCCATCGCGATCGGTATCGCGCCGATTCCGAGGGCCGTGATCAGCTTCGAGCTCGCGGAGCCGATCGCATCGCGACGCGAGACATTCTCGTTCGCGGCCGATTCCGCCATCGTTTCGTTTTGAGTTGTCATTTTTGTCAGAGCCCCGCTGGAGCGTTGGTGTACTGGAGCGTTTCGACGATCACACCCTGAAGGCTCGCTCCCACGGATGACAGCGCATAGGCGCCGTCCGATACGCCCGGCGAGTATCCGCTCGGCGTTCCGCTCTTGGGAAGCTGATCGTCGCGAAGTGCCGCCGAATGTCTTCCGTCAACTGACTGGATCGACAGGAGAAGCGCGATGTTGGCAGAGGAGAGCAAGTGTTGAAGCATCCCGTTGAGGAGGCCGATCGACACATCCTCGACGCGAATCGCCTGCGAAAAGACATCCGCCGCCTTCTTCAAGTTCACCGACCCCCAGTTCGGAGTGACGGTGATGGCGTTCGAAGTCCCCAGCACCGCAGCGATTGTGTCGCGGTGTATGATCTCGTGATTCTTGATGTCGGTGATCAGCGCCTGCTGCGTGACGCTGAAGTCGGAAGTGGAAAATGTCGCGGCGGTCTTTACGTAAAGATCCGCCTGCACCTGCTTGAAGACGGATAGGAACTTCAGGTAGGCCGTGTCGCCGGTCGAAAAATCGATCGTTAGAAGCGCGCTGGTGGGGCCTGTCGTTCCCAGCGAAGTTTCGCCGACCTTGCAGCCCGTGAGAAGTGAGGGAATCGCGACAGCGGCACCGCCGAGCGCCGCCGCCTTGAGAAAGTCCCGTCTGCTGCCGGGTGAAAACAGCGGTCCGGCTGATGACGGGGAAACTGTAGCTGGAGATTTCATTCGGCCTCCAAGGGTGAATGCGCGAATCCGCTTCTCAGCGGATTCCCAGAAGCTTGTGCGTCTGCAGGCTCAATCGCCAGCGCGGATGACTCATACAATACGCCGTTGCCTCATTAACGTTCATTTCGGCGTTGGAACCGTCCATCGGCTGCAAAAAGAAATGCTCGAATGCGAGCGTCTCGAACATTTCCGGCGTCGCTTCGCTCTGCGGAAAAACGAGCTTCAGCTCATTACCCGAATTCTGAACGAGATCGGCTCCGGCCTTCGGACTTACGCAAATCCAATCCAGCGACGCCGGGGCAGGGCGCGTTCCGTTGGTCTCCACCGCAACTTCGAACTCCCGCGCGTGCAGCTCGGCGATGAGTACTTCATCGAGTTGAAGAAGCGGCTCGCCTCCGGTGCAGACCACGTACTTCCTTCCCGCCTCTCCAGCGCGGCCCTTCCAGCACGAATCGATCTGTTCGGCGAGAGACGCCGCATCCTTGAAGCGCCCCCCGTCGAGACCGACTCCGACGAAGTCGGTATCACAGAACTTGCAGACCGCGCGCTCGCGATCCTCCTCGCGCCCTGTCCACAAATTGCACCCGGAAAAACGGCAGAACACGGCCGCTCTGCCGCTCTTTGCGCCTTCTCCCTGAAGCGTGTAGAAGATTTCCTTGACTGTGTAAGCCACTCAGCTCCCCTCCGCCTTGTTCGCGTAGCGAATCGGATCGGTGAGCCCGGCTTCGGCGAAGCCGCGCAGCCGCAGCTGGCAGGCGTCGCATTCGCCGCACGCGGCGCCGGATTGATCGGGATCGTAGCAGCTTGTCGTCAGCGAGTAGTCGACGCCGAGTGACGTGCCCAGCCGGACGATATCGGCTTTCGTGAGGTCGAGGAGCGGCGCGCGGATCCTCACCTTGAACCCGTCCTGCACCGCGGATTTGGTGGCGAGGTTGGCCATCACCTCGAACGCCTGTATGTACTCGGGACGGCAGTCGGGATATCCGCTGTAGTCGAGGGCGTTCACGCCGATATAGATGTCGCTCGAGCCGGTCACCTCGGCAAATCCCAACGCATACGACAGGAAGATCGTATTGCGGGCGGGGACGTAGGTGACGGGAATCTCGTCGTCGGCGTTTTCGGCCGCGAGGTCGCGCAGCTTCGGCACCGCGATATCGGCAGTGAGCGCGGAGCCGCCGAAGGCGCGGAGATCGATTACGGCTATCTCGTGCCGGGCGACGCCGGCGGAGCGCGCAATGCGCCTCGCGGCATCGACTTCGGCGGAGTGGCGCTGGCCGTAGCTGAAGCTGAGGGCGTTGACGGCGAACCCGTCGCGCTCGGCGATGGAGAGGACGGTAGTGGAGTCGAGGCCGCCGCTGAGCAGGACGACGGCGTTCTTCTGTTGGGGCAACTTTCGCGGGTCTAGATTGTTGTAAGAAAGCTAGCTGATGCGGGAATGGGCTGGACGCACAAACGAAGAGGAGAATAGGTGAGAATTTCCATCAGGATCGCAGTTCTGGCTGGTCTCGCGCTTGTGCCGGTCATCGGTGGCGCGCAGGAAGGGAATCTGCCAATCAAGTACAAGGCTAAGCCGACGAAGGCCGCCATTACCGCCGGCGATTTGATGAGCCGGCTCTACATCTTCGCCGACGACTCGATGATGGGCCGGCAGTTCGGCACCGAGGGCAATCTCAAGGGCACCGCCTACATCGCCGCCGAGGCGAAACGGCTTGGCCTCAAGCCGGCGGGCGACGACGGATACTTTCAGTGGGTTCCGACGGCGAAGGTCGCTTTCAATCCCGCGTCGCAGATGATGGTGGGAACCACCGCCCTCGTTGCCGGCAAGGATTTCGTCGCCAACAATGCTCGCGGCGGAATGCCGCGCACGTTCGACAGTCTTCAAGTCGTCTACGGCGGTGACCTTGGCGATTCGACGACGCTGATCGACCCCCCGCGCGTTGCCGGAAAAGCGGTCGTGTTGGTCGCCCGGCAATTCAGCAGAGCATTTCGCGGACTGATCGCGCGATACAACGGAGCGGGAGCGGTGGTGACGAT
>JALYYD010000040.1 GCA_030946775.1 Gemmatimonadota bacterium | reverse complement strand
GATCACCCCGGCCTGAAGCAGATCGGACGCCGCCGGCACGCAGGCTCCCCCTTCCGGTGACGCGAAAACCCCCTCGGTGCGCGCCATCGTCCGCGCGCCTTCGATCAATCGTTCGTCGCTCACCGTCACCGCCGTCCCCCCGGACTCGCGAATCGCGTCGAGAATCAGGAAGTCGCCGACCGCCTTCGGTACGCGCAGCCCCGAGGCGACTGTCGCGGCGTTCTTGAATTCCTCCGCGAATCTCTCTCCTGCCTCGAACGCGCGCACGATGGGAGCGCAGCCGTTGGGCTGAACGGTGACCATCTTCGGCCGCTTCCTTCCGATCCAGCCGAGCCGCTCCATCTCGTCGAAGGCTTTCCACATTCCGATCAATCCCGTGCCGCCGCCGGTCGGATACACGATCACATCCGGCAGAATCCACTCCATCTGCTCGGCGATCTCGTAGCCGAGCGTCTTCTTTCCCTCCACGCGGTACGGTTCCTTGAGAGTGGAAACGTCGAACCAACCCTCGGCCTCCTTTCTTCGCGCGACCTCGGCTCCGCAGTCGGTTATCAGCCCGTCGATAAGCGTCACGTGCGCGCCCATCACTCGGCATTCGATGATGTTGGCCTCCGGCGTATCGCTCGGCATGAAGATGAAGCACTCGAGCCCGGCTCTAGCCGAGTACGCCGCCAGCGCGCCGCCGGCATTTCCTGCGGACGGAACGGCGAGCTTTGTGGCGCCGAGCTCCTTGGCCATCGAGACGGCGAGCGCCATTCCGCGCGCCTTGAAGCTGCCGGTCGGATTCACCGACTCATCCTTGATGAACAGTGAGTCCATTCCGAGCGCTTTGCCCAACCGCGGCGCGGAGAGGAGCGGCGTCCATCCTTCGCCGAGGCATACGATGTTTTCCTCGTTTCGAACCGGGAGCAGCTCGCGGTAGCGCCAGAGATCAGCGTTTCGGGTGCGAAGAGCCGCCTTGGTGAGAATCTTCGAGATGCGCGTGAGGTCGTAGCGGGCGAGAAGCGGCTTTCCGCACTTCGTGCAGAGGTTGTGCAGCTCCGTCGCCGAATATTCGGCGTGACAGTTGGCGCATTCGAGATGTGTCGCGTGCATCTTCTCCGCCGGATGATAGCTTTACGCAAAGTTACACGCGCTCCGCTCACTCCGCCCCCTCCCGACTTGTTCTCCGAACTCCGTTTCATCGCCGCGCTGCTCGCCGTCTCGATCGTGCCGGTCTGGTTCGACCGGCGCCTGCGCCGCGCCCGCCCCGCCGACGACCGCTAGATGTACGTCGGCCACCTCGGAGCCGCGCTGGGCGGCAAGCGGCTCGCGCCGTCCGTCGCGCTCGCGACGCTGGTATTCGCGACGTATCTGCCGGACTGGGTGGATGCGTCGCTCTGCCTTACCGGCCGTTATCACGACGCGCAGATGTACTCGCACTCGATTCCGGCGATGATCGTGCTGGCGATTTTTGCCGGCGCGACCCAACTCCGAAATGCGAAGAGAAGCGCAGCGCTCGTCGTCGCCGCAGTTGTCATTTCACACGTGCTGCTCGACTATCTGACAGGCATCAAGCCGACCTGGCCCGGCGGGCCGCTTATCGGTCTGGGGATGTACCGCTTCCCTATCGCAGACTTCGCTCTCGAAGCCGCGGTAATCGTCGCCGGCTGGCTGATGTATCGCGGCACGGTCCAAGCAGAGAGAGGGGGCTGGAATTCCCCGACAGTCATGCTGGGGACGCTGCTTCTGATGCAGGCGGGAGTTGACGCGGCGCGCCTGCTTTCTCCGTCAATGACAAAATGCTGAGCCCTGATCTGCGCGATGTCGCCCGCAAGGCGATGATGGAAGAAGGTTTCGAGCCCGACTTCAGCGCCGAGGTGATGGCTGAAGTGGCCCACCCCCCCGCTCCCGCCAATGACGATCCGGCGCCGAAGGATCTGCGCGCTCTGCTCTGGTCGTCTATAGACAACGACGATACGCGCGATCTGGATCAGATCGAGTATGTGGAGGAAGTGGACGGTGGGACGCGACTGTTGATTGGAATCGCCGACGTTGACCGCCGGGTTCCGAAAGACTCCGCGATTGACCGCCACGCGAAGACGCAGACCACGACCGTCTACACCGGAGTGGAAATATTTCCGATGCTGCCGGTTCAGCTTTCCGCCGGCGAGACATCGTTATTCGAGAATCAGGACCGGCATTCGATGGTCGTGGAGATAGTCGTCACGGCCGACGGGACGGTGCGCTCGGAGGATGTGTACCGCGCACTGGTCAGGAACAAGGCGCAGCTGGCGTACCCAAGCGTTGGCGCCTGGTTGGAGCAGCGCGGCGCGATTCCTCCGCGGGCAGCGGCGATCGCCGGGCTCGACGATCAGCTCAAGCGGCAGGCAGCTCTGGCGGCGCTTCTCAGAACAACGCGCGACAGGAATGGCGCGCTGGAGATCCAGACCGTCGAGGCGAGGGCGGTCATGCTCGACGGCAAGGTCACGACAATCGAAGAAAGCCGCGACAACGCCGCGACGCGGACGATCGAAGATTTCATGGTCGCCGCCAACGGCGCGGTGGCGCGCTTTCTCGAGAAGCACGGGCTCGCATCCATACGCCGCATCGTGCGCAAGCCGGCACGCTGGCCTCGCATCGTCGAGCTCGCAAGGCAGTTCGGAGTTACCCTTCCCGAAGAGGCCGACTCGGTCGCGCTGCACAAATTCCTTGAGGCGCGCCGCGCGGTGGATCCCGATCATTTTCCCGATTTGTCATTGGCGGTCGTGAAGCTGATGGGACCGGGAGAATACGCGCTCGATCTTCCGGGTGGCCTCGACGAGGGACACTTCGGGCTGGCGGTGCAGGACTATACGCATTCGACCGCGCCGAACCGCCGCTTCGCCGATCTGCTCACTCAGCGTCTCATCAAAGCGGTGCTCGATGGGAAACCGTCGCCGTACACCAACGACGAGCTGGACGCCATCGCGAAGAACTGCACTCTCCGCGAAGACGCGGCGAGAAAGGTCGAGCGCAAGGTCAGAAAGACAGCCGCCGCGCTCCTGCTCGCGGACAGGATCGGAGCCCACTTCAACGCCATCGTCACCGGCGTCAAGAAGGAAGGAACTTACGTTCGCGTCCTCTCCCCACCCGTGGAGGGCCGCCTGATGCAGGGAGCGCACGACGTTGACGTCGGCGACAAGGTGTCGGTGAAGCTGCTCTCCACCAACCCCGAGAAAGGTTACATAGATTTTGGACTGGATAGACCAACGCAGCACTAACGAGAGAACAATGCCGACCGAACAGTATCACGAGCCCCCCGAGGAGCTCTCCGCAAAAACGAGAACCTTCGCCCGAATGATCACCGGAATGATCGAGGAGGCGGACGCGATCAACTGGTACACGCAGCGCATCTCCGTCGAGAAGGACAAGGCGGCGCGCGCGATAATGAAGAACGCGCGCAAGGAGGAGATGAAGCACTTCGGGATGGATCTCGAATTCCTTCTCCGCGCCGACGATGACCTTCGCAAAACGCTGAAGGAGATCCTCTTCACGACGGGTGACATCGTCGAGCACGGAGAGGACGCGGAGGACGCCGTTGACTGATTCCCTTCCCTCGCGCGACGAGACGCTGGCGCTGATGCACGAGTACACCGCCAGCGAATCGCTCCGCAAGCACATGCTCTCCGTCGAGACGGCGATGCGTGCCTACGCCGAGAAGCTGGGCGAGGACGCCGAGCGCTGGGGGACCGCCGGCCTCATCCACGACTTCGACTATGAGAAGTTTCCCAACAACTCCCACTCGGCCACCGAAGAGCATCCCGCCGAAGGGGTCAGGATTCTCCGCTCACGCCGATACCCCGAGGAAATTCTCGACGCGATACTCGGCCACGCCCAGTACAGCGGAGTGCCTCGCGTGACGCCGATGGCGAAGACACTGTTCGCCGTGGATGAGCTGACGGGGCTGATCACCGCTACAGCGCTCGTCAAGCCGACAAAGAGCGTGCACGACGTGGACGCGAGGTCAGTGCGGAAGAAGATGAAGGACAAGGCTTTCGCCCGCGGCGTCAGTCGCGAGGACGTCATTCAGGGAGCGGAAGAGCTAGGAGTGGACCTCGATGAGCACATCGCGTTCGTAATTCAGGCGATGCAGAAAAACGCGAACGCGATTGGGCTGGGTGGAGCGCCAGCGAACGGGTGACCGCCGCCACCCGCTCAGTTACTCCATCGCAAAGGCTCTCTTAAACACCACGTCGAACGAGAAAGTCTTCGGCCGCGTCTTCGCTTCCATCACGTCGGCGATGCGCACGAGGCGGGCGGGAATTCCCATAATCTTCTCCTGCGCCTTGCGACCCATCTCGTTCAGGCCGGTGAGCGTGTCGATCGACCAGTACTTGATCAGCTCCTCGACGATCTTGAGATATTCGCGGGGGCCGTAAATCTCGGCGCGGCGCACGACGTCGGCGAGCTCGCGGAAGTGCGGCATGTTCACGCCCGGCATGTCGATCGCCGGCATTATCCTCGACGCCGCATCGAGACCCTGATTCGGATCGCGCTCCAGCACCGCCTTGAATACCGAGCGATAAAATGTGTAGTGACGCGCCTCTTCCTTGGCGACGTTCGACAGCACTTCACCGATCAGAGGCTCGTATTCCGACGCGAACTTTCCGGTGTTGGCGTGCGAGACCTGCGTCGCGCGCTCCTGAAGCGATGTATAAACGAACACGCGATACGGGTCGCTGTCCCACTCGGGCTCGAATCCGGCCTTGATGTACTCGAACTGCATTTTCTCGATCACGACGGGGTCGAAGAGTCCGGCGTCGCGTGTGTAATCGTGCAGAATCGCACCGTGCCGGTCTTCTTCGGCGGTCCAGAGGTTGTTCCAGGTCGCCCAAATGCTCTTGCTGCCGAGGTATACGGCGAGGAGACGGTGGAAATGGGGCAGCCCTTCCTCGGTGAGGAGATTGAGAGCCAGCGCAACCCGCGCCGGATCGCTGATCCCGCGGGCGCGCTCGCGGAGGTCGGCGAGGTGCTTGTCCGGATCCTCGCCCGGCTTGGCGTCCAGAATCTCGGAGGGAAACCAGAGGATGCGCTTCGCCTCGTGCGATGCCATCAGCTCCTTCACCAGGGGCTCAAGGTCGCTGAGCACCTCTATCTTCGACAGTGTTTCCAGTTCGATCGGATCCAAGGAATTTCAAGCTGAAGTGAATGCCGCGATGTCCGCCCCGCCACCGAGCCGGATTCACGAATTATACCGAAGATTTGCCCGCCGCGCCCTTGGGCCCCGGAGTTGCATAAACGTATGTCGAGGAGCTTGCGATAAACCCAGTGGCCCATTCACAGTCTTTAGTTCAGCATCGCGCCGGCCTCGCCCGGCCACCCCGCGGGCCGCGGCTCGTGCACCGCGACCCGCGCGACAGCTACCGGGCGCTGGCGCAGGAGCTAGCCGCCGCGGAGGAGACTATCGCCTCGCTGGCGATGAGTGAGCAGGAAGCGTGGGCGCTTGCCGACGCGGCCCGCGCTTCAGCCCGCGAGATCATTTCCATTCTGAGCCACGAGCTGCGAACTCCGCTTCAGGCGATCTTCGGATACGCCGAGCTGCTCGAGGAAGGCATTCACGGAAAGCTGAATGCCGACCAGCTGTCGGATGTCAGCCGGATCCAGCAGAGCCAGCACCAGCTGCTCAACCTGCTGAATGGTGTGCTGACGCGCGTGAGGACGGAGCGCCTCGCGGCGCCCGACAACGCATAGGTCTTAAGCGTCTCAGCCGGCGCGTTTCGCGCTGCAGCGCTCGAAGGTGGTGACGATCTCCCGCAGTATCGAATGGCCGCGGTCGCGCGCGTACCACGTCCGCACTTCCTTGTAGCGTTCGTCCTTCGGAAGCTTCAGCCCCTCCTCCACAACCCAGCGCTGCAGCTCGGCGGGACGCGGGCCCCACCATCCGCATTCGTTAAAGTCGTCATCGAGAAGGATGATCACCGGAATCGAGCGCGAGGTGCCGGTGAGATGGGCGTCCATTATGTCGAGGTTCTCGTCGCGCCGGAGTATCCTCATCTCGAGATTCGGAGCCGCCTCGGTCAGCCGCGCGACATACGGCAGAATATTGCTCGAGTCGCCGCACCAGTCCTCGTTTAACACGAGCAGGTGCCAGCGCGCGCCAAGCGCTTTTTGGCGCACGAGGATATCCGCGTCTACGGCCGCGCGCTTGTAAATGGCCTCCCAGAAGGGCTTGTTGGTCAGCGGCTTGGCTAAAAATTCGGCGAAAGTATCGCCGGTCTCAAATCTTTTTCTATCTATCACAAGTTTTCAGTTAACAACATATCAATGTGTTCGATGTCATCTTCGAGGTACGGCGCTCCGTCGGAAACGAATCCAATTCCGGCGTAGAATCTCTCCAGCCGCCGCTGGGCGCCGATTCTGATCGGCTGCGCCGGCCACCGCTCGGCGCAGAATCGCATCGACTCTTCGACGATCATTCGCCCCACGCCGGTCCCGCGCGCCTCCGGCGCGGTGACGATGCGACCGATCGATACCTCCGCATAACGCACGCCCGCCTCAAACACCCGCGCATACGCGATCAGCCGACGGTCCGCCGCTTCACCGCTCCACCCGAGAAGATGCCACGCATCGCGGTCGCGCCCGTCGGCGTCCAGAAAGATGCAGTCCTGCTCGACCACGAATACACGTGACCTGAGGGTGAGAATGTCATAGACGTCGCTCCCCGAAAGCTCGGGAAAAGAAGCCCAGCGCCACTGCGGTCTTGAATCGGCCATAGTCGATACGTATTCTCTCATTCACCCACCCTTTGCACAACCTGCCAATGTGTCCGAGACTCGAGCTCCGACCTTTCCTTCGATCCGTTCTGCTGCTAGCTTGTGCGGCGTCCGTCGCCGGCGCGCAATCGGACGTCACCATCGGGCTGAAGCGGGATCCGACGATCGTGGCGGTCCTGCGCGATGTGTCCGCCGACAGCATCCGCGCGACGGACACTTTCCTCGCCGGACTCGGCTCGCGTCACACCTTGGGGGACACGCTCAGCGCGTCGCGCGGGCCAGGCGCTGCGCGGCGGTACATCTTCGCCAAGCTCAGCAAATACTCGCAGCAGTGCGGCGGATGTCTGCACGTTTCGTATCAGGCGGAGCTGGTGAAGATCCGCGAGCACCCCGACACTCCGACTGTGAACATGGTCAACGTCGTGGCGTGGCTCCCCGGACGTGACACGGGACGCGTAATCGTGATGGGCGGACACTACGACACCTGCGCCTGCAACCGGACCGACGCGGCAGGCAAACCGGTACCGCTCGCCCGCTACGACACGGCGACGGATTCGCCCGGCGCCGACGATGACGGCTCTGGAACATCCGCGGTCATCGAGCTCGCGCGCGTCTTCTCGAAGCATTTTCCCAAGGGCCTCGACGCGACCGTCATCTTCGCGCTGTACCCGGGCGAGGAGGAAAATCTCTACGGCTCGCGCCAGCTCGCGAAATGGCTGCACGACCGCGGGTACCACGTCACCGCCGCGTTCACGGATGACATGGTCGGCAATGTCCAGGCGGGAAATGGAACGATCGATTCCACTACTGTGCGCGTCTTCGGCGCTGATCCCGAGAATGGCGCCAGCCGGGATCTCGCGCGCTATGCGTGGGCGATGGGAGCGCTGTACACGCCGAAGTTCAAGGTCCTTCCCGTTTTCCGCCTCGACCGCGTCAGCCGCGGCGGCGATCACTCGCCGTTCGTATCGCTCGGCGACCCCGGTCTTCGCTTCTCTGAAAAGCTCGAGAACTACACCAGGCAGCATTTGCCCACTGATGTTCTCAAGTGGGTGAACTTCGGATACGTCGCGAACGTAGCGCGTCTCAATGCGGCGGTGATTGCTTCGATCGCCGCCGCCCCGCCCCCGCCGCAGAATTTCTTCGCCCGAAGATCGAGCTCGACCGGCGGCAACGATTGGAACCTCACCTGGACTCAAGCCCAGGGGGCGGTTGGTTACGAGGTTCTCTACAAGACGACGTTCGCGCCGACGTGGGAGAAGATCATCCCCATCGGAAACGTGACGAGCTACACGCTTGCGTATCAGCTCGACGACGGGATGGGCGGAATCCGCAGCGTTGGCGCCGACGGAAGCAGATCGATCGCCGTCGCGGTGCCACCGATGTGTCCGGCGAATCTCCCGCTCAGCGGAACCACGCGCGCGCGGGCCGATTCGGCCGCGACTCGGCCGGCGGCCGGCATCGACGTTCTCGCCCCTTCCACGATTCGGACGGCGTGCGTGAGGGCGCCGGGGCAGTAGCAGCGCCGAGCGATTGCTCGGCGAAGGAGCACTGATGATCGACTTTCGCGTCTGGATTGTGCCGGCATTTTTGGTCGCGGCGGCAGCGACGGCGCCCGGCCTCGCGGCGCAGACAGCGGACTCGACCGCCGGTCCCCGCGGAACCGTCGTCAGCGGAGTGGTTCGCGACAGCATCGCGCAATTGCCGCTCGCTGGCGCCACCGTCCAGCTCGTCGGCATTGACCGGAACTCGCGCGTCGCGCGGACGACTATTTCGGACTCGCTCGGCTGGTACACGCTCGCCGGAGTTCCCGCGGGACGCTACTCGCTAGGCTTTTTTCATCCAGCTCTCGAATCACTCGGCATCGAGCCGCCGGTGCGCGAGCTGTTTCTGCTTGGAGATGGCGAGGTTCGCGGCGATCTGGCGACACCATCGCCGGAGCGATTTCGCGAAGCGGTGTGTGGGGTCGCGAAATCCAGCGACCCGGGCGCGATCGTCGTCGGAGTAGTGCGCGACGTGCGCGACTATTCAGTGGTCGCGGGCGCACAGGTATCCGGCGAGTGGCTGGAGATGACGTTCACAAAAAAGGGTGTCTTGCGGCAGAGACCGCGGCTCGTCAGCACGACGGCGGAGAACGGGTGGTTTGCGATGTGCGACGTGCCGAGTCCCGGCACGATGCTGCTGCGCGCGAGCCGCGGCGCTGACACTCTCGATGTCGTCGAGGTTCAAATTCCGGCGCACGGCGTGGTGAGCAACGAGCTGTTTTTCGGGAGCGCCGCAGTCGCTGTCACAAACCGTTCGGCCGATTCGGCGATTGCCCGTCCGTCGCAGGTGCGAACCGGCAACGGACATCTGAGCGGCGCCGTTGTATCGGCTGATGATGGGCGGCCTCTGGGAGGAGCGCGGGTTCACATAATCGGTGGTCCACAGACGCGGGCCAATGCGCGCGGTGAATGGAAGATCGACGACGCGCCGTCGGGAACGCGAATGCTCGAAGTGCAGTCGATCGGATTCTATCCGGAACGTCGGCCGGTGAACGTTGTTGCCGAGGCGCCTCCCGTTCGCGTCCGACTCTCCACGGTAAGGTCCGTGCTCGACGCGATCAGGGTTTCAGCGAACCGCACTCCATTTATGCGAAGCGGATTCAGCGAGCGTAGACGCTCATCCGCCGGCACTTTTCTCACTGAGATCGATATTGCGCGAAGAGGTGCACTAACCACATCGGAAATATTCAAGACTGTGCCGAGCATCAGGATTGAGAACGGCGGTGTAGGACCCCGAAAAATCTGGATGCGTGGACCCTACGGTTACTGCGAACCGTCGATTTTCCTCGACGGCAACCGCGTTGGCGGCCTCACCGCCGACGACATCGATGACTTTTTCCGCACTAATGAGGTTGCCGCCATAGAGATCTACTCGGAGGCTTCGGTCCCCGCGCAGTTTCGGGAATACACAACGATGGGCGTCTGCGGCAGCATCGTCATCTGGCGGAAATGATCCCGCAGATGCTGTGGACACAAAAAAACCCGGCCGAAGCCGGGTTTTTTATTGATGCCCTTCTGGAATGCTTATCTATTCGTAGTGACGTTGAGGACAGCCCTCGTCGCTGCGGTGCCCGTGGTGGACAGCGTCGCGTCGCCGAGTGCGGTGACCGTGTAGACTCTGCCCGCCAAGATGGTGACAGCGGTGCGCAGGAACGTATTGGTGCTCGATCCGGTAGCACGGGCACTGATGTCGTAGATGCCCTGCGGAAGCGCGGTGAACGCGCCCGCCGCCTTGTAGGCCGTCGCCGCGCCTAGCGGCACTTCGACGAGCGTAGTGGTGTTCTTCGCGTACAACGTCATCGGCGCCGAATTCGAGCTCGCGTTGACTATACGCACGTACGCCTGCGTGTAGTCGAAATTCGCGATGAACGGATCTTCGACGACGAACGCCTCGGCCTTCTTCGCCGTTGCGTCATATACGCCGCTCTGGAAGTAGGAGTAGAATTTCCCGGCGGCAAGTGTGGCGGCGGCCGACGAGATGGCCAGATCCTTGTCCGTCGCCGCGGCGATGTTGCCGGTAAACGTATAACTGCCCGGGGCGACCACCGAGTAGAGTCCCGCGTTGCCGACGCCGTTCGCGCCGGCCGCCGGATACGTCGTTCCAGTAGTTGATTCGATGCCGCTGGTTGAGTTTATCGCGGTGAGCTTCGTCGTGCCGGCGTAGAAGTTTACACCGGGCGCGTTGACGGCGAAGTTGTGGAATTTGATGTTCGCGCCGAGATCCGGCTGCGTGATGCTCTGGACGGCGTTATCGCCACACGCAGAGACCGCCGCCGCGCAGAGCAGCGCCAGGATGGATTTATAGGAGTTCGTCATTTCCCGATTACGGTTGAATGATCCAGAGTGGTTTCGTGTGGTAATCCAGCGCCAGGCCGCCGATGGCGGTCAGAGCCGGAATGTTCCATACGTATTCCGAGTTGTACCTGGGACGAATTCGCTGCACCAGCTTGCCGACGTTGTCTACATAGAGCGTCGTCGGCGGGGCGTAGCCGCGGAAGATTTCCACTCCGCTCTGCGGATCGTTGTCCGTGTAATGATACCGGCGCATGTCCATCCACAGCTCATTGTGTCCCCATCCCCATTGGGCGATGTACTTCTGGGACATGATGTGCGAGAGGGTCAGCGTTGCCGGGATGATGTTCGGCGAAGCGAGGAAGGCAGCCTTCTCCGCCGCAGAAATCTGACTAGGCGTCTGACCGTCATCCGAATTGCGGGCGTTCACGAAATCGATATGTGACGAAATCGCGTTCCTATAGGCCGTTAGTGCGGTCGCCTGATCACCCTTTCTAAGCGCTGCCTCGGCTTTGATGAACTGAAGCTGCGAGTAGGTCACCAGCGGCATCTTGGTCTTGTCGCTGAAGATGTACCGGCTCGGCAGACCCGCGCCGGCGCTTCCGGCGTAGCCGAAGAAATCCATCGGCTGCTGGGTTGTCGTAAGAGCGCCGAACCCGAAGACGTTGGGATCGACTCCACGGAAAACTGAATCCGGAGACGGCGCGAGCATTCTCTTCATCCTCGGGTCCACGGTGCCGCCGAACTGGGTACCATCCATCAGGGCGACGACGAACTTCGTCTGCCGGTATCCATTGATGTTTCCGCGAGTCGGGCCGTAGAAATTCCGGTCGTCGTTGGGCAACGCTGACGGATACTGGAGCAGCGCGTCATCCGCGTTGCTGGTAAACGATCTGTCGACATCGGCAATGACTGCCGTCGGATTGTAGGCCGCCTTGTTCGAGTAGTGATTCAGGCTCAGCGCGCGGAAGCCGTACGCAAGCTTGAGCCACCTCGTCCGGTCGCCGTTGTAGATCTTGTCGCCTTTGGCGAGGTACGTCGCGTCAACGGCGCCGTCGGTTCTCTGCAGCAGCACGATTGCGCTGTCGAGAAGCCGCTTCACTTCGCCATATGCGTACTCCTGCGTGTCGTAGTCGAACGCGAACCTGTTCTGATCGATCGCTTCCTTGACGATGATCTCGCCGTGAAGATCGGTCAGCACCTGCCAGCCCCACGCCTTCATGAACATCCCGACACCGAGCAAGTCCCACCGCTGCTCGGCCTGCGCCTTCGTGTTCATGTCGATGAGGTTCTGGCCGAGCGACCAGTATACGTCTCTCCACTGCTCGGCGCCGTTATCGCTCGACGGTTGATAGCCCATCTTGGTCCAGTCGAACGTGACCGTCGAAGTGACGGATTCCCACTCCTGCGTGAACATTCCGACGTAGCGCCCGTCGTACTGCGGCGCCGTGACCATCCAGTGCTCCATCGGCGGCAGGTAAAGGTTCGCAGTCACCGTCTGCGGAGCGTTCGGATTGGTATTTACATCCAGATAATTGCTGCACGCGAGCGGCGATACGAACAGAGCCCCTACGAGCGTGGCGTAAATCTTCTTCTTCATTTTTAGAATCCCACCTTGAGGCCGAGGTTGACGCCGCGGGGAATCGGGAAGTTGCCGTAGTCGATGCCCACGCCCCCTGATCCGCCGACCGCCGCGGAGTTGCCGTTGACGATCGGATCCAGCCCGGTGTAGTTCGTGCGCAGGTAGAGATCGGTCCCGGTCACGAACAGACTGGCATTCTTGGCGATGTGCTCCGGAATCGCGTAGCTGAGGGTGATGTCCCTCAAACGTACCCAGTTGATGTTCTTTTCGATGAAGAGCTCTTCGCTCATGTTCGTGTAGTAGTTCGTCTGAACGCCGGGAACAACCACGATTGTGTTCTGTGTCGGATTGGCGCTGTTCTCCTTTCCGTCTCTCAGCACGCCTTGAATGACGCGCGGCGTGTTGCGATCGAGCGTGCTGGTGGCGAGTCCTCTCGTCGTAAGATACCACTCGGTGGCGTTGAAGATGTCGCCGCCGCGCCGGAAATCGACGAGGAAGTTCAGCGACACTCTCTTGTACTTGAAGTTGTTCGTGAGACCGAGGGTGTACTTCGGCTGCCTGTCGTATCCGCGATCGATGAATACAGTCGAGCGGATCGGCAGTCCGGAAGTCGGGTCGATCAGGATCTGGTGACGGCCGGTAACGGTGTCGCGAAGGTAGTAAAGACCAGTCAGCGACATCGTCGAGAGTCCCGGCGCGGTGCCATTTCTCACGTTTCCGATCAGCCACGTGTCGGACACATACGACTCGGGAAGCGCGTGAGGAAGCGCGAGCACTCTTCCCCGGGCGTGGTCATAGTTGGCCAGGAAGTCCCACGAAAAGTTGTTGTGGACGACGGGCGTTCCGCGGAGGCTGATCTCCACTCCGTCGTTGCGGGTGACGGCGCCGTTGAGATTGAACAGAATGAAGCCGGTGCCGTAGCTGCCGCGAATGTTTTCGACGATCTGATCCTTCGTCTGCTTGCGGTACTTGGCGATGTCGATGCCGAGCCTGTCGTCGAGGAAGCTCATCTCGGTGCCGAACTCGTACGACTTCGCAAACTCCGGCTTCAGCGCCAGGTTCGGCCCGGTGAATCCGTAACCATAGCCACCGTTCGAGGTCGTCTTGAATTCGAGTGAAGGGCGGTAAGCGTACGGCTTCGCATCCTTTCCTACCTCGGCGTACGCCGCTCTCAGCTTCCCTGTCATGTGACGGCCGATCGAAGGGAACGCATCGGAGAAAATGAAGCTGGTGTTAACCGAGGGGTAAAAGAACGAGTTGCTCCCCTGCGGTATGGTTGACGTCCAGTCGTTTCTGCCGGTGACCGTGACATACAGATACTTCTTGTAATCCACGATTGCCTGGCCGAAGGCGCTTACGAGACGGCGCTGGGCGATGACGTTGCGCCCGGTGCGGATGCCGGTGTTGTTGATGGAAATGAAGTTCGGATCGAGGAACTGCGTGCCCTGCTGCGCGTCCGTGGACGACTTGGCGTCGGAGACGGCGTTACCGATCATCGCGCTGATCGAGAGACTGCGCGTGAGCGCGTGGCTGTTCAGGTTGAGCAGTGTCTGCATGTTGAGGTTGCGGGTGATGTCGTCCGCAACGTCGAGAATTCCCTGATTGCTGAATCCAAATACGCTCTCCGGATTTCTCAGCACCAGGTTCTGGTTCGTGTAGTTGTCGGTGCCGAGAATCGTCTTCAGGCTTCCCCACGACCACGGCGTCGCCGTCAGCGCGAGGGTGGCGATGAGGCGGTTGTTCTTGGCGTTGATTTTGTTCTTGGCAATGTTGAAGTAGGGATTGTCGAGCTCCGATCCCTGGCCCAGTGTCGTAACCCTGCGTCTTGTTCCGGCCGAGGTCAGCCAGTCAGATGCGTTATCCGTGGACGGCCAGACGAGAAGGCCGAGCAGCGGACCATTGTCGCCTTTGAAGACCTGATCGTTGTTGTCGTACGAGTAGTTCATCGAGAGGTCGGCGTTGAGCCACTTCGTCGCCTGACCCGATGACGCGCCGGTGAGATTCACGCGCCGGTAGTCGGAGCCGGGGATAACACCCTGCTGCTGCGTGATTCCCGTCGAGAGCCGGTAGTTGACCCGGTTGTCCGGGCTCGCGCCGCTGAAGGCAAGGTTGTGCTTCGACGTCCGGGCGGTTCTGAAGAATCCCGCGACGTTGTCGTAGAACTTCGTCGTGTCCGGATACTGCGGTCCGAAGTACAGAAAGGTCGTACTTCCAACCGCACTCGGAGCGAAAGTGTGCTGAATCGTCGGCGTATTCCCGGTGTGCTCGCTCTTGAAGCTGTTGCTGTAGGTGAACCCGCCGCCCGACTTGCCGCGCTTTGTCGTGATGACGATGGCGCCGTTAGCGGCGTCAATACCATATAAAGCCGCTGCCTCCGGTCCCTTGAGGACGGTCATCGTTTCGATGTCCTCGGGATTGAGATCGGCCGCTCTATTGGTGAAGTCAACGCCGCGATTGTTGAATGCGGTCACCGAGCCCGGCGCGTCCGCCGCCAGCACGTTGGTGTTCATCGTCTTGTTGTCCATCGGCAGGCCGTCGATGATCATCAGCGGCTGGTTGCTGCTGCTGATCGAGCTGACTCCACGAATGGTGATTGAAGACGACGCGCCCGGAACGCCGGAAGTGCTCGTCACCTGAACTCCGGCGACGCGGCCCTGCAGCGCATTGATGAAGTTCTCGCGCTGTGTCTGCGCGACCGAAGCTCCCGTTACCGTTTGCTGCGCGGTTCCAAGCTCTCGCGCGTTTGTCGTTTGACCAAGAGCTGTCACTACGACGGCGTTGAGGTTGGTAACTGTTCTTCGCAGAGAAACGTTGAGAACGTCGGCGGCGCCGACCGGGCGCTCCGTGAGCTGAGTGCCGATGAATCTGAACTGCAGCACCTGTCCAGGCGCTGCCGCGATGGAAAAGTTCCCGGCGGCGTTGGTCGTTGCGCGCGACGTCGATCCCTTGACGACGACGGAGACGCCCGCGAGCGGTGCGCCTCCTTCATCGGTCACCTTTCCAGTGACCGTCTTCTGCTGCGCGAAAACCTGTGACGCACAGACGAACATTCCCACCAACACCATAAGTACTCTTTTTTTCATAACGACGTGTACCGGGTTGTTGTGGACACTGAGCTTCGCTCGTTTGTTTTTGCGCCGCCGCAAACGAGGGTATCGCTGAATTGCTATCTTATTCCTTCACGGAGAAGCGGTCAATAAGATTTCTTGGAAGAATGTGTACGGAAAGCGTCCAGACCCCCACCTTGACAAGACCGGCCCCAACCCGCCGGCTGGCTCATTCCATGTCCAGGCGTCTAATAAGTTCCCATCCGATTGCCGCGCTTGCCCTTATGGCGGCGGGCGCGTGCGCATCCGCGAAAACTCCCGGGACCGGCGATTCGCCCGTCACGGCCGGACCGGCAGCCAACTCTTCTATGGTAGGGGACGCGCACCCGGGCGCTTCATCCCGGCTCTCCAGGAGCGAGTCGGAATGGGTCGAGGCCACGCTCTCATCGCTCTCACTCCGCGAAAAGGTCGGACAGCTGATGATGCCGTGGGTCGGCGGCGAATACGCCGCCGTTGGGTCGCCCGAGTTCGAGCAGGTGCGGAAATGGGTTGAAAACGACGGCGTCGGTGGACTCGTGATGTCCATCGGCGAGCCGCTCAGCTACGCGGTAAAGCTGAATGAAATGCAGCGCCGCGCGAAGGTTCCGCTCCTCATCGCCTCCGACATGGAAAACGGTCCGGGGATGCGCACGTCGGCGATCTATGCGCTGCCATCGCTTCTCCCTCAGGGAGGCGGAACTTCCTTCCCTCCCGTAATGGCGCTCGGCGCCACCCGCTCGGATGATCTCGCCTTCTCACTCGGCGAAGTCCTTGGACGCGAGGCGCGCGCGATGGGAGTCCAGCTTGTGTTTGGTCCGGTGCTGGACGTGAACGCCAATCCGCTCAACCCGGTCATCAACACGCGGTCGTTCGGGGAGGATCCCGCGCTCGTGTCATCGCTCGCGACGGCGTACATCCGCGGCACTCGCGCCGCGGGACTGATGACCACCGGGAAGCATTTCCCCGGACACGGCGACACCGACGTGGATTCGCACCTCGACCTGCCTACGATCCGCGCCGGGCGGCCGCATCTCGATTCGGTCGATCTCCCGCCCTTCCGCGCCGCGATCGGCGCCGGCATCGACGCGATAATGACGGCACATATCGCCGAGATCGGCGTCGAGGGCCCCGATGCTCCTCCGGCGACGCTGTCGAGAAAGTTCATGTCCGACGTGCTGCGCGATGAGATGGGGTTCCGCGGCCTGCTCTTCACCGACGCGATGACGATGGGCGGGATTGCGAAGCGATACGGCGCCACCGAGCCGCTTATTCTCGCGGTGCAGGCGGGGACGGATTTTCTGCTGATGCCGCGTGATGTGAATACCGCGATCGAGACAATCACCTCCGCGGTCGGCGCCGGCAGAATAACCGAAGCGAGGATTGATTCCTCGGTGCGGCGCATTCTCATCGCGAAGGCGCGCGCCGGTCTCATTCGCGGCCGGCTGGTTGACGTGGGAGCAATCGATCGTGTCGTCAACGTTCCGTCCAACCAGAAGATCGCCGACGAAATCGCAGAGCGATCGATCACGCTGGGGAGAGATGGCGGAAGTCTCGTCCCGCTCCGCCGCGACGCACGCAAGATTCTTTCGATCACCTTCGCCGGCGCGAGCGATTTGATCGCGGGGGGCATCTTCAACCCCGCCCTTAAAAGCCGGCTGCCTTCGCTGGAAACGGCGCGCGCCGACTCGCGCACATCACCCGCTGAGTACGCGGAGCTGCGGCGCCGCTCCGAAGCAGCCGACGTCGTTATCGTCGGGGTTTACGTCTCGCCGACGGCGTTCGCCGGAACCATCGCGGCGGACAGCTCCTTCGCAACTATGATCAACGCACTTGCCGCGGGAGGAAAGAGCGTCGTGTTCGTCTCTTTCGGCAGCCCGTACCTGGCCAGCGCGTTTCCCGCTGTGACATCGCAGCTGTTCGCCTGGGGAGGCGCGCCGACATCGCAGCGCGCCGCCGCACTCGCGCTCCTCGGAGAGCGCGCCATCGGCGGGAAGCTTCCAGTTTCGATTCCGCCACTCTTCAAATTCGGAGATGGAACAGTGAGACAAGCCACGCACGCACCGGTCGCCGATTCGCTGACGGGCTCCGGACGATGAATGACAAACGAATTCTGCTCGCGCTCGTTCTTCTTTCCGCCTGCGTTCCCGCGTCAGCATCCGTTGCTCCGATGCGACATCCCATTTCTCGCGAGATGATGGAGTCCTTCTCCGCCGCGGGGCTGAACCCCGAGCTCGCCGTGCGGCTCGACTCGATCGTCACCGCTGCGATCGCGGACGGCGCGGCGCCGGGCGCATCGATCGCAATTGGACGAAATGGACATCGCGCGTACTTGCGCGGTTACGGCCGCCTCGATTGGGATTCCTCCGCCGCGATGGTGAATGACAGCTCGATCTACGATATGGCGTCGCTCACGAAAGTCGTCGCCACGACGACGGCGCTGATGATTCTCGAGGAGCGCGGACTGCTCGACGTCAGCCGCACTGTCTCTTCGTATCTCCCGGAGCTGAACGACAGCGCGAAACGCGGAATCACGGTGCGTCAGCTTCTCACCCACCGCGGCGGCTTCGAGGCCTTCGCCGCACTATGGAAAACACTTCGCGGGCGCGAGCAGTTTCTCGCTGCAATCAACTCGCGCCCCCTCGCGAACCCACCGGGCACGAAGACCATCTACAGCGACTGGGACTTCATTCTCCTCGGCCTCGTCGTCGAGCGCATCACCGGCGCCACGCTCGACGCATTCGTGCAGGACAATGTCTTCAATCCGCTGGCGATGACCACCACCAGATTCCGTCCTCCCGCGGATTGGAAGCCGAGGATCGCGTGGACGGAAGTGGACAGCGCGCGCGGCCACATTCACGGCGACGTGCACGACCCGAACGCGTTCGCGATGGGCGGCGTCGCCGGCCACGCCGGATTGTTCTCCAGCGCGCGCGACCTTTCCGTATTCGCGCAGATGATGCTCAACGGCGGTGAGATCAACGGCGTCCACTTGCTCAAGCCCACGACCATCGCCCGATGGACCGCCCGGCAGGGTCCCGAGTCCAGCCGCGCGCTCGGCTGGGATACTCCGTCGAACAACTCGAGCGCGGGTCACTACTTCTCCCCACGCAGCTTCGGCCACACCGGATATACCGGCACTTCCATCTGGGTGGATCCTGAGAAACAGCTCTACGTCATTCTCTTCACCAACCGTGTTGACCCGACGTCGGCGAACCAGAAACAGGCGCCGCTCCGCCGAGCCGTTGCCGATGCCGTGCAGACGGCAGTGTTAGGCGCGCCGATCGTGGACTGGGAATCGAAGCAATGACCGAGCACGTGAAAGTCGTAATCGTCGAATATGATGAGATCGCCCGCACCATTGCTCATCGCATCGCTGAAATAGTCAAAGAGCGGCGCGCCGCCGGATCACACGCTGTGCTTGGCCTCGCGACGGGCAGCACGCCGATTGGCATCTACCGCGAGCTCATCCGGATGCACAAGGAGGAGAAGCTCGACTTCTCCGACGTCGTGACATTCAACCTCGACGAGTATTTCCCGATGGATCCGAACAGCATTCACAGCTATCACCGCTATATGCGGGAGAACCTGTTCGACCACATCAACATCAAGCCGGCGAACATCCATATCCCGCGCGGCAATGCTCCCCGCGACGCAGTGGAGGCGGAGTGCGCCGCGTACGAAGCGGCGATCGCGAGGGCCGGCGGGATCGACCTCCAGCTGCTCGGCATCGGCAAGACGGGACACATCGGCTTCAACGAGCCTGGCTCCGGAATGGAATCGCGCACGCGGCGGATCGCTCTCGACACAATCACCCGTCGCGACGCCGCCGCCGATTTCTTCGGCGAGGACAACGTCCCGCAGGAAGCGATTACGATGGGGATCGCGACGATTATGGAAGCGCGCGAGATCGCCCTCGTCGCCACCGGCGAGCACAAATCGGCGATCGTCCGGCGCGCCGTCGAAGGCGACCCCGACCCCGACGTCGCCGCGACGTATCTGCAGAAACACCCCCACGCCGTTTTCTATCTGGATCACGCCGCCGCTGCCGATCTCACCCGTATCCGCACGCCGTGGGTGCTCGGCGAGGTGATCTGGACCCGTGAGATGGAGCTGCGCGCCGTGATCTGGCTGAGCGAGAAGACAAAAAAATCGGTACTGAAGCTCGACTCGCTCGATTACCGTGAGCACCACTTGAGCTCGCTGCTGGCGCGCTACGGTTCGGCCGGCCCGCTCAACGGCGAGGTGTTCAATGCTCTCATCTCGAAGATACGCGGCCGGAGCAAGCTGCCGAGTCGCAGAAGAGTGATCGTGTTTTCGCCGCATCCGGATGACGACGTCATCTCGATGGGCGGGATGCTCAACAAGCTGCACCAGAACGGAAACGACATCGTCGTCGCATATCAGACTTCCGGCAACATTGCCGTCTTCGATCACGAAG
>JALYYD010000131.1 GCA_030946775.1 Gemmatimonadota bacterium | reverse complement strand
GTTCTTAGCTGAACAATTTGCCGGCGGGCGGCATCATTGCTGCCGGCGGCCCGCTCACTATCAAACGCGCGTCGGTGGTCGGTTTTCCATCGAGCAGGACCTCCATCCGGTACTGGCCGGCGGAGTTCAGCGGCAGATCGATGGACGCGATGATCGGCAGGTCCACTTCGAAAACGGGATTCGGGGGGCTTGCGACTGTCATCTCGCCCGACGACGACCAGAGCTCTTCATCCATCGGATTCAGCCATCGGAAGGCGAGCACGTGCTGCCCGGCATCCTCCGAGCTCGCCTTGAGCCGCACGACAAAGTGCGTGCGGGGATGAACGGTTGGGAATCCGGCAACCTGCACGGCGTCGAACACGCCGAGGATGTTGAGCTTGCCTTCCTGGGAGAGGTTCGCGGCGTCCGCGAAAACGGCGAAGGAGATATGCATTTCGGAAAGTAGACGCACGACACGGGCCGCGCGTAGCTTACCCGCGTGAACGATACTTCTACAAAACAACAGTTCGGGGTTACCGATCTGTTGCTGATCCTGATGGCGGTGATCTGGGGGATCAACTTCAGCGTGGCGAAGTACGCCACCAAGCACATAGACCCGCAGGTATTCGCGACGATGCGAGTAACGCTGTCGGCGATCGTGCTCGTCGCGGCGATGCTGATCAGGACGCGCCCTCATCTCGATCGCGGTACGTGGGTGCGGCTTCTCCTGCTTGGCGTGATCGGACACGGCTTCTATCAGATGCTGTTCCTGTCCGGCCTTTCGCGCACGAGGGCGGGGGACGCGGCGCTGATCGTCGGAGCGAGCCCGGCGTTCATCGCCATCGCCAGCAGGATGCGCGGTCTCGAGCGCGTGAAAGGCACGACGCTGGCGGGAATCGCGCTCTCTGTCGCCGGCGTCACATTCGTCATCATCGGGGGAGGGCACTCCGGCGCGGGGAGCTCGACGATACTGGGCTCGGCGCTAGTGTTCACCGGCGTGATTTTCTGGTCCGCGTACAGCGTCGGGCTCCAGCCGTACACGCGACGGGTAAGCGCTATGGACATCTCCGCCATCTCGATGCTCGGAGGAATGGTTCCGCTTCTCATCGTGACATCGCCCTCGCTGGCGCGGCAGGATTGGACGGCGATCGGACCCGGCCCGTGGGCGGCGGTGCTGTACTCGAGCGTCGTGTCGATGGTAATCGCGTATATGTTCTGGTATCGCGGACTGCGCGTGCTCGGAGCGACGCGCACTTCGGTTTACGGGAATCTGCATCCCGTCGTGGCGATATTCATTGCCTGGATCTTTCTTAACGAAGTGCCGACGCCCTGGCAGGGAGTCGGAATGGTGACGATCGTAGGCGGCATCCTCCTGACACGCAAATGAAGCTTGTTCTTTTCGACATAGACGGCACGATGCTGAAGAGCGAAGGCGTAGGGCGCGCATCGATGGAGAGCGCGCTCCAGAGCGTCTTCGGGTCTCCGGGAAGCGAGCAGTACCGCTACGACGGAAAGACGGACAAGCAGATCGTGCGCGAGATAATGAAAGGTGAGGGGCACGGCGACGAGCTCATCGACGAGCGGATGGATTCCGTTATGGAGCGGTATGTCGGCGGGCTCGACGAGAGGATCGGAAGCGGCGAGTACAAGGTGCGGACTCTGCCCGGGATTCCCGAACTGCTCGACGCGCTCGAGAAACGCGATGACGTCATCCTCGGACTCCTCACCGGCAACATCGTCGAAGGCGCCAGTCGCAAGCTCGCCGCGGCGGGGGTCGAGTTTGCGCGCTTTAGAATCAATGCATTCGGATCGGACAATGAGCATCGTCCGATGCTCCCCGCCATCGCGCAGCAACGCGCGAAGCAGTCCCTCGGCCTCGACCTCCCCGGCGACAGGATTTACGTCATCGGCGACACGCCGGCCGACATCGCCTGCGGCCGAGAGCTCGGCGCGCGCGCGATCGCCGTCGCGACGGGGCATTACTCGGTGGCGGATCTGAGCGCTCACGACCCCTTCGCGGTTTTCGAAAATCTTTCGAATACCGCGGCTGTGATGGAGACAATCGCCGGTGCGTGAGGTCGAGCTCAAGGCAGTCGTCGAGGATGCCGCCGGGAAACAGCGGCTGCTGGAGCTGGCAGGCGCGACGCTCCTGTTCGAAGGGATTCTCCAGGACCGGCGCTACGACACCGAAGCCGGAGCCCTTGCCGACAAGGACGAGGTGATCCGGGTACGGACATACTCGGGCAAGCCTGCATCCACCGTCCAGTTCGACTGGAAGGGGCCGACGGATACGTCGACGGGGTACAAGGTGCGCGAGGAGATTTCGATTGACGTCTCGAACGGCGCGTCGCTGGCGACGATTCTCGACAAGCTCGGGTTCATCGTCGTGCGCGAGATCGACCGCCGCATCGCCCAGTACGCGGTGGACGGAGCAACGGTCCGGTTTGAGGTTTATCCACGGATGGATACGCTGGTCGAAGTAGAGGGAGATCCGGAGGCGATCGAGCGGGTGATCGAGCTGCTTCGGATGTCGCGCGGGGAGTTTTCAAGTGAGGCGCTGACCGCGTTCGTGGCCCGGTTCGAACGCCGGACCGGCGTCCGCGCGGCAACCTCCGATCGCGAGCTCGGCGGCCGTTATTAGCGCATCGGTTGCCCCGAGGCTTTATCCAGATAGATTTACTCGGCAATGAAATTCAGGGTATGGCGCGACGGCGCTCTGCTGCTGTCGTCGCTCCTGGCGGCAACCGCCCTCTCCGCCCAGGATAACTCCGCAAAAAGGGTCTCCAGTATCGTCAGCGTCGCCGTCGAGGAGTATGCGAAGGCGGTTGACGCGCGCGGGGCGTTGATCTCCGCCGACGAATACAACGAGACCAGCGGATTCCTCGTGGACGCGAAGGAGATCGCGGCAAAGATCAGTGGCTACGACGCGCCGCAGATCAGGGCCGTCCTCGACACTCTGATCGGAGCCGTGGCAGCGAAGCGGCCGCCTGCCGACCTGAAGGTCATCCATCAGCGCTTCCTCATCGCGCTCGGGAGCGCCGGCGCGATGGACCTTCCCAACGCGCGTCTCGACACCGCCGCCGGTCACGCTCTCTTCACGTCGAGCTGCTCCTCCTGCCACGGAGTGTCGGGGCTCGGGGATGGGCCGATGGCGAAATCGCTCAGCACGGCGGTGCCGGCGATCGGCAGCAGAATAAAGACTCCTGAGATGTCGCCCTCGCTCGCGTACAATGTCGTCAGCGTCGGCGTGCGCGGCACGGCGATGCCCCCGTTCGGATCGCTCCCGCCTCAGCAGCGATGGAACGTCATCAACTACGTGTACTCGATGCGAGGCGAGCCGATGCGGCTCCCCGCTTCCGCCGACGCCGCCAATGCAGCCAGCTCGGCGACGTCGAGAGCGATTCTCGCCCTTCTCGACAGCGCGCTCGATTTCGCGCGCGCCGGGAAGAAAGCCGAGGCGGGTGACAGAGCGTTCGACGCGTACATTGCTTTCGAGCCGCTGGAGACTCCGACGCGGGCGAAGAAGCCCGGGCTGGTGACGTCGATGGAGCGCCACTTCGCGGACTTCAAGGGCGCTGTGAAGCGCGACGACGTTGCCGGCGCCACTGAGTCGCGTGATGCGATCGCCGACGGACTGCCGGAAGTCATCGATCTCAATCAGCGGCCGTCGGGTGCGTGGGAAGCGTTTCTTCAGTCGCTACTCATCATCGTGCGCGAGGGATTCGAGGCGATCCTCGTCATTGGCGCGGTGGTCGCGTTCCTCATCAAGATGGGACATCGCGAGCGTCTCAAGTCCATCTGGATCGGCATCGCGCTCGGACTTCTGGCAAGCTTTGCGACGGCGATCATTCTTTCGACAATCCTCTCCGCGATTCCGGCGAGCCGCGAGATCGTGGAGGGGGTGACGATGCTGATTGCGGTCGTCGTGCTGTTCTCGGTGAGCTACTGGCTCATCTCGCGTGTCGAAGCGGTGAAGTGGCAGCAGTTCATAAAGGAGAAAGTCACCGACGCGCTGGAGCACGGCGGCGGCAAGGCGCTGGCGCTGGTTTCGTTTCTAGCGGTGTATCGCGAGGGTGCGGAGACGGCGCTGTTTTATCAGGCGCTGTTCAATGAAGGTCCGCACGTCGCCGGCCCGCTGGCGCTGGGAATCGTCGTCGGGTTTGCCGTGCTGGCGGTGATCTTCACGCTCTTCTACCGCTACGGAGTGCGTATCCCGATGCGCCCCTTCTTCACCGTGACTAGCGTCCTGCTGTACTACATGGCGTTCGTGTTCATAGGAAAGGGAATTCGCGAGCTGCAGGAGGGGAATCTGATCAGCATCACGCTGGTCCACGGATTTCCGCACGTGGACGCGATGGGGATCTATCCGAGCGTGGAAACGCTGGCGGGGCAGGGATTGCTGCTTGCGCTGTTCGTCTTCATGATCGCGAAGACTTTTGCTCCGAAAAAGCCGGCCGCCTAGCTCGCGACCGGCTGTGTGCCCGAGGCGTAAATGCCCAGCGCATCCCCGCCTGGATTCCGGCGCGCGTACATCCAGATCCCGCCGGCAACGGTGAACCCGAGTGCGATCACCTGCGCCATCGTCATTCCGCCGAAGAAGCGATCATCCTTGGCGCGGACGAATTCGACGAGAAATCTCTCGATCCCGGCCAGCACGCAATAAAGTCCGAACAGCCATCCCTCTGCGTGCTTGTGATCGCGGTACTTCCAGAGGATGAGAAACATCACGAAGCCCATCGCCACTTCGTAAAGCTGTGTAGGATGAACGGCGAGGACCTCGGTCGGGGCGGCACCGGCGGCGGCCGGAATGTGAAAGAGCCGCTCCATGTTGATCACCGTCGACGGCGGCGCGCCCTCGGGAAACTTCACCGCCCACGGACCATTCCACGGACGTCCGTAGTCATCGCCGACTGCCCAGCATCCCGTTCTCCCAACGGCGTACGCTGCGGCGAGCGCCGGCGCGGATACGTCGCTGATGTGCGGGAAGG
Organism: Gemmatimonadota bacterium; assembly: GCA_030946775.1. Lineage (GTDB taxonomy): Bacteria > Gemmatimonadota > Gemmatimonadetes > Gemmatimonadales > Gemmatimonadaceae > UBA4720. The sequence continues at coordinate 8,743 of JALYYD010000131.1, read as the reverse complement.
TCAGCTTCTTTTTTCTGATGACGATGTATGTGGCGATCATTCCGCCCACCAATCCGCCCCAGAATACGAATCCAGCTCTGCTGAGCAGCGCGCTGGAATCGTGCATCAGAATGGCATAGTAAATCTTTCCGCCGAGCAGTCCGCCGATGACGGCCGCGAAAACGAGATCGCCGATCGGCTCGGGATCGTGTCCGCGGCGGTCGAGCTCGCGCTGGGCAACAATCTGCGCGATGACGAAGCAGAGCAGCATCGCCAGGCCGAAACCGGTGAGCTGCAGCGGCCCGACGTCATAGGAAAGCGGATGCTGAACGATGGAAGCGAAGATGGAGTTGGTCACGGCTTGGAATTTAGGCGGGGACGAGCCCGGGGATAGGGCGGGAGGCATAGGCGCCCAGATCCAGCTCCGAACGCTCGCCGTTCTCGAAGCGGAAGAGGCCCGCGCGGGCGATCATCGCCGCGTTGTCTGTGGAGAGGCGCGGAGACGGCGCGAAAACGGACGCGCCGTCCCTGGCCAGACGCTCGGACATTGCCTTCACCAGAGTCTTGTTGCAGGCGACTCCTCCGCCGAGCACGACCCGGTCGCGGCCGAGCTCGGACGCGGCGCGGGCGGTTTTCTCGACGAGCGTTTCGATGAGCGAGTCCTGGAATGCGCGGGCGATGTCGGCTTTGTCGGCTTCGAGATCCGCCGAGGCCTTCACCGCGTTCAGCACCGCGGTCTTGAGGCCGCTGAATGAAAAAGCGTAAAAATCGTCGTCGCCGGGAAGCGAGTTCTTGCGCAGCATTCCGCGCCCGAACCTGAAGCGCGCCGGGTTTCCCGTCGCCGCGAGCTGCTCGACATACCGCCCGCCGGGATATGGCAGGCCGAGCATCTTCGCGACCTTGTCGAACGCTTCGCCTGCGGCGTCGTCGCGCGTCGCGCCGAGCAGACGGTATTGTCCCCACGCTTCGACATCTATTAGCAGCGTGTGACCGCCGGAGACGAGGAGCGCGGTGAAGGGAGGGACTGCGTCCTTGTGCTCGAGGGCGACAGCAAAAAGGTGTCCCTCCATATGGTGGACGCCGATTAGCGGAACGCCAAGCGCGAGTGCGAGTCCTTTCGCGTAGCTCACGCCGACGAGCAGCGCGCCGACGAGTCCCGGCGCGTGGGTGACGGCGATGGCGTCGAGATCCGTGAGTGCGACGCCAGCCTCGACGAGCGCTTTCTCGACGATGGGGACGATGCTGGTGAGGTGCGCGCGCGAGGCAATCTCGGGTACGACGCCTCCGAAGACGCGATGCACGTCCTGGGAGAGGATGATGAGAGATCGAACCTTCACCTCGTTACCGGTTCCCTCGAGAACTGCGGCCGACGTCTCGTCGCAGGAAGTCTCGATGCCGAGTATCAGCGTCACGCTACTCGGCCTTCTCGGCGAGGAGACGCTCGATGAGTGCGCGATTCCCGGGCGAGTTCCAGTCCGTCGCTTCCATCACTTTCTTGCGAATGACGCCGTCGCGTCCGATGACGAAGGTTTCCGGGTAGCCGCCGACCTGATAGTTCTCGGAGATGGAGTTCTTCGGGTCGTGAAGAATCTGAAAGGTGAGTCCGAACGACTTTACGAATTCGCGCACCTGCTGGTCTGTGCCTGAATCGTCGATGCTCACGGCGACGATCTTGAGACCCTTGGGCGCGTACGCCTGTTGGAGCTTCTCGATGCTCGGCATTTCCACCCGGCAGGGAAGACACCACGTCGCCCAGACGTTGAGCAGCACGACCTGGCCCCGGTAGTCGGCGAGCGACTTTTGCAGCGGCTTGGCGTCGAGAGTGGCGGCGCGAAAATCAGGGGCATCGCTGCCCACGGCGACGGGGAACATCTCGTTGTGAAAGGCGCGGTCGATACCGTAAGCGATCGCAGCGAGACCCGCCACAACTGCGAACACGGCGACAACCTGCTGCTTCTTCGTCACGACCCGATGACGCAGCGCTTCCGCAGCTCTTCAATTTCCGCCTGCGGATCCTGCGCGGTGAAAATAGCGTTGCCGGAAACGAACGTGTCTGCTCCGGCTTCCCAGAGCTCGCGGATGGTGGAGCGGTCAACGCCGCCGTCCACCTCGAGTGCGGCCGAGCTGCCGGCTTTGTCGAGCATCGCGCGGGCGCGGCGAACTTTGTCGGTCGAGCCGGGGATGAACTCCTGGCCGCCGAATCCGGGATTCACCGTCATCACGAGCAGCAAGTCGAGATCGTTCAGCACTTCGGCCACCGCCGTAAGCGGAGTCGCAGGGTTCATCGCCGCGCCCGCCTTGCAGCCGAGCTCGCGAATTCGGGCGAGCTGTCGCTGTAGGTGCGGCGACGCCTCGGTGTGGATGGTCATTCCCGTCGCGCCGGCCTTGGCGAACGATTCGAAATAGTTCTCCGGCTGCACGACCATCATGTGCACGTCGAGTGGAAGCTCGGTGACCTCACGCACCGCCGCGATGACTTTCGCGCCGAAGGTGAGGTTCGGCACGAAGCGTCCGTCCATCACGTCGATGTGAATCAGGTCGGCGCCGCCCGCTTCGCACATCGCGATCTCTTCCGCGAGGCGGGAGAAGTCGGCGCTGAGAATGGAGGGAGCGATCCGCGCGATCATGGGTGGAGCTCCATCGTATCCGGCGCGAGAGAGGGCGGCGGAGTCGGAGCGGGGAAGCGCGAGATGCGAAGATTTACCGCGCCGCCGTTGCCGACGTTCTGCCCCGCGGCGGGAATCTGGCCGATGACGGTGTTCTCGGGGGTGATCGAACTTGTATCGCGCGAGACGCCGCCGACGCGAAGGCCCATCGTCTCGAGCATCGAACGCGCTTCGGGAAGACTGCGCCCGGTGAGGTCGGGCACGGGAAGCGACGCCGGCCCGCGACTTACGAGGATGTCCACCGTGGCGGGGAGCTCGAGCTTCGTGCCGGCGGGCGGGTTGCTCTCGACGACGAACCCGCGCTGCTGATCGCTCATCTTCTCGGTGACGGTGCCCATCGTGAGACCGGTGTTCTCGATCGCGACCTTGGCCTGCTGCTGCGTCATATAAATGAGCTGCGGCACTTCCGCAGTCTTCTGGCCGGCGCTGATGGCGAGAACGACGTTGGTCCCGCGATTCTGGCGGCTGCCCGCGGGCGGATCTTCCTGAAGAACCACTCCCTCGCGAATCGTCTTGTGGAAACGGGTCTCACCCTGCTGCGCGTGAAATCCGGCTTTCTCCATCGCTGTCTGAGCGTCGGCGAAGTTCAATCCGACGACATTGGGGAGAATGCCGTCGTCAGGGACGACTTCGGCGGGGAATGCAAAAAGAAAAACCGCCAGATAGGCGATGAGAAATCCGCCGACGGCGACGATAAGATAAGGGAACGCGCGCCGGGGCCACGCCTTCACATTCATCAGTTCACCCGGCGAAGACGGGCGGCGAACGCTCCGTCGGTTCCGTGCCGCTGCGGAAGAACGCGAAGATATCCGCCATCGATCGCGTCGGCGGGGACGGTGCCGAACGGCGGAGCTTCGAGCACCCAGTTGCGATTCGCCGCGAGAAAGGTCTCGATCTGCGATTCGTTTTCTTCGGGCTCGAGGGAGCAGGTGCTGTATATGAGCAGGCCGCCGCGCTTCACTGCCGCCGCCGCCGCCTTGAGAATCGTGCGCTGCGTTGCCGCCATCACGGCGATGTCCGATACCTTGAGACGCCACCTCGCATCCGGGTGACGGCGAAACGTTCCCGTTCCGGTGCACGGAACGTCGAGGAGAACCACGTCCGTCTCGCGAACGGCGGGGAAGCGCGCGTCCGCAACGAGCGGAAGCAGATTCTGAACGTCGAGCCGCCTGCGGTTGGCGACGACGCGATCGAGACGCGCGAACGAGCGATCGGCGGCGACGACTATAGCGGCGTTTCGCGACATCTCAATCGCTTTTCCACCGGGCGCGGCGCAGAGATCGGCGACGACAGCGCCGAGCGGAACGGCCGCATACTTCGTCACCAGCGTTGCCGCGGGATCTTGAACGAACAGCTGCCCCTGCCTGAATGCGCCGAGCTCGGTGAGGGAGATGTTGCCGCCAAGGAGAATGCTGTCGGGGACGAGCGGCGCGTCGGCAACGGTGACGCCGCCGGATTCGAGCGCAGCCTCGAGCTGTTCGCGCACAACTCCGTAAGGACGGATGATGACAGGCGCTTCACGATCGTTCAGGGAGAGGAGCTTTTCCGTGTCCGTCTCGCCCCATCGCTCCACCCAGCGCTGCACCAGCCAAAGGGGATGTGAGTAGAGCAGCGAGAGCCGCTCGACGGGATCGGCGGGTATCTCGAGACCAAGGTTGTCGCGCTCGCGATCGAGACGGCGCAGCACCGCGTTGACGAGCTTGCTGGCGCCGAGGCCGTGACGTCGCTTTACCAGCTCGACAGTCTGCGCGATGGCCGCATATGCCGGCACGCTCCCCATCTCGAACAGCTGATACACTCCGAGCCGCAGCAGATCGAGTACGTCGTCTTCGAGGCGTGACAGCGTTCCGCGCACTCGCACGGCGAGCAGCGCGTCAATGCGCCCGCGGCGGCGCAGCATTCCGTAAACGAGCTCCCGCAGCCAACGCCTGTCGCGCGCATCCAGCAGGCCGGCTCGTCGCTCGAACGCCTGATCGAGAAAATCGCCGTTGCGAAGGTCGGCACAAATCTCCGTGGCGACGGCCCGCGTCGTGGTGACGGCTGGCGTTCTTGACGGCGCGGCGGTGGTCACGAGCCGAGCATTCCTTTCGCCGGCGACGACGGCACCGCGACTTCGCGGCGCGGCATCCTTCCCGCCAGATATGCGAGGCGGCCGGAGTCAACCGCGGCGCGCATCGCGAACGCCATCCGAACCGGGTCGGTAGCGGCGGCGATTCCTGTATTCATCAGAATTCCATCAACGCCCTGTTCCATCACGACGCAGGCGTCGGACGCCGTTCCGACACCCGCGTCAACGATCACCGGAACGGAGAGGCGCGACTTGATGGTGCGAATCGCGAATGGATTAAGCATCCCGAGGCCGGAGCCGATCGGAGACGCGAGCGGCATCACCGACACCGCGCCGGCGTCTTCGAGTCTGAGCGCGGTGATCAAATCATCGTTCGTGTACGCCATCACCTTGAATCCCTCAGCGGCGAGAACCTTCGTCGCTTCGAGGAGGCCGACGGTGTCGGGGAGCAGCGTCTTCTCGTCGCCGATTACTTCGAGCTTCACCCATTCGTTGAATCCGGCGGCGCGGGCGAGACGCGCGTACCTGATCGCATCGGTGGCGTTGTAGCAGCCGGCGGTGTTCGCGAGGAGGAAAAAGCTCGACGCGTCGAGATGGTGGAGAATCCCCTCTTCCTTCGAGCGGTCGAGATCGACGCGTCTGACCGCGACGGTGACGACTTCAGCCCCGGAGGCCTCGATCGCTTCGATCATCACTGCGTTCGACGGATACTTGCCCGTGCCGACCATCAGTCGCGAGCGGAACTCGCGCCCCGCGATGACGAGTGGCATCGGATCGGCGGCGACTTCAGGAGAGGCGATAGTGCTGCTCATCGCTCAGCCCCCGCCGACGAAATGGACGATCTCGACGACGTCTCCGTCGGAGAGAAAAATTCCCGGCAGCGAGTCCCGGTCCCGAAGAATGACCCCGTTGTGCTCGACGACAACTGCCTGCGCATCGAGCGACAAGCTGGAAAGAAGATCGGAGATCGAGCTCGGAGCGGTGACAATACGCTCGGCTCCGTTGACCGTTACCGCGACGGATCCATCAGTGGCCGGTGGCGACCCCTGTTCTGCTGCTCGTTGTAGCGTGCCCGTCATAGGATGAAAGATAGCTGATGGCGGCCTGTTCGGAATTCTTCGCCCCCCAAATTCCCCGAATGGAAGCGACGCCATAGGCCCCGCCGTCCACCAGGGAGCGCACGTGCTCCGGCTTCACTCCCCCGATCGCGATGACGGGGATGTTCACGTGGGTGACGATGCCACTGATGAAAGTGGATTCCCGCCTTGGCTCGCCCGGGTGCGATGGCGTTTCGAAGACGTTTCCGGCGACGAGCCAGTCCGCCCCCTCCGATTCGGCAGCCTCCGCTTCCTCGACGCTATGCACGCTGGCTCCGATGCGCATCTTTGGCGCGGCGCGGCGGGCGTCGCAGACGCGCATCGATCTCGAGTTCAGCTGCGCGCCGTGCGCGAACGAGGTCATCGCGATGTCGAGGCGGTCGCTGATGACGCAGAAGCAGCCGGTGTCGGCGTGAAGACTGGTGAGGCGGCAGGCGATGTCGTACAACCGCGGCGACGGGATGAGCTGTGAGCGCAGATGGATCGCGCCCCGCTCGCCGAGTGCCTGCATCACGCCGATGGCGCGCGCGATGAAGTCGCGGGCGAGGATGATCTTGTCGGTCGTCACCGCGTGAACGACCGGAACGTCGATCATCCTTCCGTCACGCACCGAGTATGTCTCCCTGCTTTGCGCCGCGTCCGCGCGTCCACGCCGCCGCCGGCATTCTGCTTTTTCCCGCCGGCTGAACGTCGGTGACTGCGACGGCATCCTGCGCGCAGGCGACGACGAGCGCCGGCTCGACTCTGAGAACTTCTCCCGGCGCGCCCGATTCCTTGACGCACTTGGCGCCGAAAAGCTTGAGGTCGTTTCCGCCGATCGAAGTGAGCGCGCCCGGAGCGGGATCGAATGCGCGGATGGCGCGCGAAACGTCGAGCGCCGTCCCGTGCCAATCGATCCGCGTCGAGTCGCGGTCGACTTTCGGGGCATACGTCGAGCGCGAATCGTCCTGCGGCTTCTCCTCCGCCTTTCCGATCTCCATTAGAGCAAGCGCCTCGATCAGAGCGAGCGCGCCGACCTCCGAGAGCCTCGCGCGCAACTCGCCGAATGTGTCGTCGGGGTGGATCGGAGTTTCCGCCTGGAGAATCACCGGCCCGGCGTCGAGCGCGGGAACGACGCGCATTATGCTGATCCCGGTCTTCGTGAATCCCTGGCGGATGGCGGCCTGAATCGGCGCGGCGCCGCGAAGAGCGGGGAGAAGCGAAGCGTGGACGTTGATCGTGCCGCGCTTCGGAAGCTCTATGATCGCCTTCGGAAGAATCTGTCCGTAGGCGGCGACGATCGAGATGTCCGGCTCCATCAAGTGCAGCATCACGATGAGATCGGGGTCGCGCGCGCTTTGCGGTTGAAAGAGCGGAAGCTTTTCCTCGAGGGCGATCTGCTTCACCGCCGACGGAATGACTTTCCGCGACCGGCCTTGCGGGCGGTCGGGCTGGGTCACGACGCCGACGACTTCGAACCCTTCGCCGACGAGCGCTCTCAGCGGCGCGGCGGCGAACTCGGGCGTCCCCCAGAAAAGAATTCTCACTTACATCTCCGTGTCGTGGTGCTCCACTCCCTCACTCGTACGCGAGCCACTCGGCCGTGTTTCATCCCGCGATTCGGCGGTGACCTTGCGGATGAACCCCGGATAGTCGGGCTGGATTTTCTTCCACTTCGACATCACCGACCGCCTCTTGAGCGGGCTCAGGTAGTCGATGAAGAGCTTGCCGTCGAGATGGTCTATCTCGTGGAGCATGCAGCGCGCGAGCAGTCCGCTGGCGGTGATGTCGCGCGCCTGGCCGTTTTCGTCGAGCGCGCGAACGGTCACCGTCAGCGAGCGGTCCACGTCGCCGTAGATGTCGGGGATGGAGAGACATCCCTCTTCAGAGCGGTCGTTCCCCGACTGCTCGACGATCTCCGGATTGATCAGTACGAACTTGTGCTCGTCGACGTGAACGACGGTGATTCTCTCCCCGCGCCCGACCTGCGGCGCGGCGAGGCCTATTCCGCCGGCGAGGTACATCGTCTCGAACATGTCCTCGATGAGACGGTGCGTGTCGGCGGTGATTTTCGTTACTGGTGTCGTCGCCTTCCTGAGAATCGGATCGCCGAGCACCCGGATGTCGAGGATGCTCACTCTGCCGAGGATGCTCCGGACTGAACGATCGCTCTGCTGATGCGCGCGATGCGGCCGCGCTCGATTGCGAGCTTGGTTCCCTCGGAGGTGATGATGACTTTGTCCTGATCCCCGTTCGCTTTCGGATCGCCCGCGGTGGAATCCTTGATCGTGAGTACGGTGCCGATGACGCCGCCGGTGGTGACGATCTCGTCGCCCTTGCGGAGCTCGCGCAGCATCGCCTCGTGCGCCTTGCGCTGCTTCTGGCCGGGGCGGATGAGGATGAAATAGAAGATTGCAAAGATCGCCCCGTACATGAAAATGGGGCCGAGCAGCGGATTACTCATCATTGAATGAACCTGTGGATTGTTGCGCTAGGCGGCGTCGGATGACGGCGCCGCGGAGCGGTAGCGGCCGAGCCACTCGCGCGCCCACGAGGCGACGTCTCCGGAGATGATCGCCGCGCGGCCGGCGCGGGCCAGCGACAGCAGGAAATGTACATTGTGCAGCGACAGCAGGCGGAGTCCGAGAATCTCGTCGGACACGTAAAGATGGCGGATGTAGGCGCGGGTGAAGCGGGCGCACGCCGAGCAGTCGCACAATTCGTCGAGAGGGCGGGGGTCATTCCGGAACTCGGCCCGCTTGATGTTCATCCGGCCAAGGCTGGTGAAGACGGCACCATTGCGTCCCATGCGGGTGGGGGCGACGCAGTCGAAGAGATCTACTCCGCGGAGGATGGCCTCGACGATGTCCTCGGGGAAACCGACCCCCATCAAGTAGCGCGGGTGGGTTTTGGGGGGAGCGTCATTGACGACTTCGAGCATCTCATACATCGCC
>JALYYD010000101.1 GCA_030946775.1 Gemmatimonadota bacterium | reverse complement strand
ACGAACTGAACGAGCGCCTTCCCGGAGAGTCCGACCAGTTTCGCCGTGCGCGGATAGACCGCCTTGTACGGCTTCGCAAGCGCGACAGGAGTTGCGACTATCGGATAGTTCTTTCGCAGCTCCGCGTCGGTGAGAATCTTTCCCGCGTTCGCCGCGTTGGAGAGGAGATCGAGAAACTCCTCGATTGCGCCCTTGTCGAGAATCGCCTGCTTCGATTCTCCCGAGGTGTCGGCGACGGTGAGCAGGTAACCGATGTGCGCGCTGTCGGCGGCAAAGGGCTGGACGAGAAATGCATTGCCGAGGACGTACTGCGCGAGCTTCGGATTGTCGAGGTCGCTCCACAGCGCGCTCTTCCACTGAAGAACGGTGTCAACGGAAACCTCGGGCCCGATGATGCGCGAGTTGTCGATTGCTGTAATGAGGCGCAGTGTTCGGGACGAGGAGATTTGCGCCAGCGCCCTGACTCGTCCGAAGCTGAGCGACTGGAAGTCGCGCCAGTTGGACGGTGTTTGCGCCGAAGCGCCAATCGTCGAAAGCGCGAGCGCTGCGCCGATCGCGGCGCCTTTAATTGAACGCAGACTCATCCTCATCGCTCCTCCCGTCCCGATAGTTCGGGACTAAACTCAGAACAGCGTCGGCTGAGCGGATCCAGTCGGCGGGTTGAACCCAAAATGCTTGTATGCCTGCGCCGTCGCCATCCGTCCGCGCGGAGTTCGCTGCAGGAAGCCGTTCTGGACGAGGAAAGGCTCGTAAACCTCCTCCAGCGTACCGACGTCCTCGCCCACCGCGGCGGCGATCGTGCTCACACCCACCGGCCCGCCCTCGAACTTCTCGATGATGGCCTTGAGGATCCGCGCGTCCATATCGTCGAGCCCGAACTGATCCACTTCGAGCAGCTGCAGCGCGTCGTCGGCGACGGCTTTCGTGATGTGTCCGTCGGCGCGCACCTGCGCGTAGTCGCGAATCCGCCGCAGCAAGCGGTTCGCGACACGCGGCGTCCCGCGCGATCTCTTGGCGATCTCCTCCGCGCCCGCGACGTCAACTTTCACGTTCATCACGTCGGCGGTTCGCATCACGATCTGCTCGAGGTCAGAGGGCGGATAGTAGTTGAGCCGCTGCTCGATCCCGAACCGCGCACGCATCGGCGGCGTCAGCATTCCGAGACGCGTCGTCGCGCCGATGAGCGTGAACCGCTCGATCGGCATCGTGATTGTCTGCGCCTTCGGCCCCTCCGATAACCGGATCTCGATCTTGTAATCCTCCATCGCCGGATAGAGGAACTCCTCGATCACGGGACGGAGGCGATGGATCTCGTCGATGAAGAGAATGTCGCCGGCGCGGAGATTGGTCAGCGTCCCGACGAGATCGCCCGGCTTCTCCAGCGCCGGCCCCGAGGTCGTCCGGATGTTCACGCCCAGCTCGCGCGCGATCAGCTCGGCTAGCGTCGTCTTGCCCAGTCCCGGCGGACCGAAGAAAAGCGCGTGGTCGAGCGGCTCACGGCGGGCGAGTGCCGCATCTATATAGATGCGCAGCGACTCCTTGACCCTGTCCTGTCCGATGAACTCGGCGAGCCGCTGCGGGCGCAGCGACAGCTCGACAACTGATTCGTCGGACAGGATTTCCGGAGTGGTGATCTCGGCGCGCGTCATCAGCATAAATGTACGCTTTGGCGGCGCGTTTACATCTCCATAATGAGGCGCACGTCAGGGTCTATCGCCGCCGCCGCCGTGCTCCGCGTCAGCCACGACACGGCGAAAAACACCAGCGTCGACAGGACCAGGGCAACCGCCGACGCCGTCACGCCGGCGGGAAAGGTGAAAACCTTGAAATAGGCGGCCGTCTCGAGTGCGAGCGTGACGGCCAGCCCGGTTCCGATGGACGCGATCGCGCCCGACGGGGTCGCCCTCTCCCAATTGAGTCCGATAGCGAGGGCGGGGACGAGCGCTGACCCAAAGAGTCCCCATCCAAAAATTCCGAGGAACGCCACCATCGTTCCCGAAAGCTGCGCGATGAGGGCTCCTGCGAGAGCGATCACCGCCGTTGCCCCGCGAGCCCAGGCTAGACCGTGGCTCACCTTTTTACCGAGAGCTATCGGAATGTCGTGTGTTACGACCGCCGCTCCGATGTTGATGAACGCATTCACTCCGCTCATCGTAGCCGCCGCGACTCCTGAAAAAACGAGCGCGGCGAGAATCAGCGGCGTCACATTGAGCAGGAGCGTCGGCGTCGCCTGATCGGGGGTGAGCGGGGGCGCTAGCCGTCCATCCGCGACGAACGCCTTCACGGCGATTCCAGCGCCAAAAAAAAGGAGAACGGCAAGAAGTAGCGCGAACGTCTTCAGCAAGGGATACCACTTCAGTAGACGCGGATCACGCAGCATGTAATAGCGGTGAATCCCCTGCGGCTGGCCCAGCGCGCCCATCGAAAAGACGAAAAAGAGCGAGAGCGCGGCGAGCGGTGTCATCTTTCCCCACGGTCCGAGGAACTGGGGATCGTGTAACAGAATCGTGTGCGACATCGCTCCGAGCCCGCCGCCGGCGCCGAGCACGTAGACGAACACGAGAATGGAGGCAACCGCCATCAGCCCGCCCTGAAAGACGTCGTTGTATATCCCGGCGAGAATGCCGCCGCCCACGGAGTATGCGAGCGTCACTCCCATACCGATCCAGATCCCCCATCCGAGCCCGACGCCGAAGATGGCGTTGATGACGACTCCCATCGCCAGAGCGTTCGTCGCGACGTAGCCGATAACGCCAACCAGAATTGCGACGCCGGCGAGCCCCTGCGCCTTTGGCGACCTGTATCGCGCGCCGATCGCGTCGGGGACGGTGAGCAGGCCGCGCGCTTCGCCAAGCAGCCTCATTCGCTTCGCCAGAATCCACGCCCCCATCACGTTGGTCACCGACGCCGGGAGCACGATGGCGACGGCGCCGAGTCCCACCGCGTAGACGAGCCCCGGCCCGCCGATAAAGGCGAATCCCGAGACGGAGGCGGCGACGGTCATCGCGATGAGGCCGATCCCCTTTCCGGCGACGAAGAAGTCGCTCGTCGTCTTCGTCCGGCGCGACGCCCAGACGCTTATGGCGATGATGCAGGCGAAGTACGCGACTCCGACGGCGACGACGATGGGCTGAGTGATCCTTGGCAGCGACGTTTGAAGCAGCGGAAAAATCACTGCGCGGGTGACTGTCTGTTCTTGCCCATTGCGATGACGCGCTCGACGTCTTCGTCGCTCAACGTCTGTGTCTCAAAGGTGAGCGCGTACGCAATCGGTAGCACTATCGCGGGGAATAATCCGATCCCGTATATGATGATCGCCGCGCGCGCGGGGAGACCGAGCCAGAGCGCGCTCGTCGCCGATTCATTCGCCGGCAATCCGAGCGCGAGCCCGAATCCGAGAGCAATCGTCAGAATCACGAAGGCGATCGGGATCCATAAGCGCCCCACGCCTTTGCCCCCCCGCGCGGCGCCGAGCAGAATGCTGCCGCCGATGGATACTGGAATTCCCATCGCCAGCGTCCAGGCCGCCCACGCCGGCGCGCCTCCGGGAATGAAAGCCGCGGCATATCCGATCGCAATGGCGACTGTGCCAGCTACGATAGCGAGAAGCGCGGCTTTTTTCGTCCGATTTGCGGGCTGCTCCGTCATTGCCGTGAAGAATGCCCCGCCGCAGGTAGTTATTGAACCCCCGTACGGAGGTTGGGCGCGTTTCCAATTCGTCAACTCTGCGCAGGAAACAAAAATCTCGCGCGGGGCGCGGCAGCCCCTCAGATTAGAGAATGCAAATGAGCGCGGCAATTGTCTGGACCATACTCGGCGTTTTCGCACTCGGCGTCGAGGCGATGCACCTCGGTCTCATCTTTCTGTTCGTCGGCGTCGCCGCGATCATCGCCGGAATTCTTTCCGCGCTTGGAATCCCCCTCGCCGGCCAGCTCATCGGCTTCGCGATCTCGGCGGTCGTTCTCGCTGCCGCTCTGAGGCCGCGCCTTCTCAAGAAGCTTCACGGGAGCAAGGGAGTCCTCTCGCGCACCGACGCTCTCATCGGACAGACGGGAACGGTCACGAGCACCATCGATCCCATCTCCGCCAGCGGACGCATTCTCGTGGGCGGACACGACTGGGCGGCGGGCAGCACCGAGCGCATCGAGTCCGGCTCGCTCGTCGAGGTGCTGGGCTCGGACGGAATCATTTTGCTCGTCGCGCCCGTACAGCAGATATCGTCGCACACAACCGGCTACCATATGACGGAGCTCTAATGTCGTACGTCCTGATTGGAATTCTTCTTCTCGTCCTGCTCGTCATCGCCCGCGCCGTAAAGGTCGTCCCGCAGAAGCAGGTGAAGATCATCGAGCGCTTCGGAAAATTTCACAACCAGGCGGAGCCGGGGCTGAACCTGATTCTGCCGTTCATCGATTCCGTGCGCGCGACGCACGATCTGCGCGAGCGCATCACGCGCATCGAGCCGCAGCCGGTGATCACGCGAGACAACGTGACTATGGAAGTGGATGCGGTCATCTACTATCTGATGATCGACCCGGTGCGCGGCACGTACGAGGTGCAGAATCTCGAGTTCGGAATCGAGCAACTGACGCTTTCCGCATTGCGCAACGTCATCGGCTCACTCGATCTCGACCATACGCTCAGCTCGCGCGACGAGATCAACAATCAACTGCGCGCCGCGCTCGACAGCGCGACTCAGCAGTGGGGCGTGAAGGTGGTGCGCGTCGAGCTCAAGAACATCGATCCGCCGGAAGAGATCAAGCTGACGATGGAGAAGCAGATGACCGCCGAGCGCTCGAGGCGCGCGGTGGTGACGACGGCTGAGGGAGAGAAGGCGTCGGCGATTCTGCGCGCAGAGGGAATGAAACAGTCGGCGATCGTCAGCGCGGAAGGGCGGAAGCAGTCGGCAATTCTCGACGCGGAAGGACAGGCGCAGGCGAGATTGGCTATCGCGACGGCGGAGTCGCAGGCGCTGGAGGCGATCGCGAAGGGACTCGGCGCGGCGAGCGATCCGGCGCGCTATCTCATCGCGAAGGGATATCTGGAATCGCTGACGGCGATCGCGGCGAACGCGCAGAAGACGGTGTTTCTGCCGTACGAGGCGAGCGCGGCGATGGGAGCGATCGGCGGGATCAAGGAGCTGCTCAACATTCCGGGGGCGGGCGGCACGGGCGCGAAGTAGCGGCAAATGAGAGTTCAGCTCTCTCCGCGCGCGCGGAAATATGCCAAGCGCGTCGGCATTGTCGGCGGGGCGTTGGGGTTCCTTCCGCTTGGCCTGCGTGCAGTGATGATGATCTCGGATTATTTCATCGATCGCTCCGATTCATCCTCATTTGGGGAGGTTGGCATCTGGGCAATCCCGATGCTGATCATGGCCGTGTTTTTCGCCGCTATCGGTGTGGCGATCGGGGCGGTGCTCGGAATCGGGGTCGCGCTGATATTCGATATGAGGCCGGCGTCGGATGCACCCGCGACTGCGCCGGTCGGATTTGACGGAACGCTCCCACCGCGAGTCAAGAGTTGGGCGATGTGGGGAGCGATTGTGTTCGCCGCCCTGGCCGTGATCGCGAACACCTATCAGCTCATCTGGCCGGTGCCGGAGCTGGTGGATCGAAGTATCGAGTCGCTTGCGCTGGTGCCACGAGTTATCTCATACGCGATACAGTACGCCAAGTCTATCGTAGTGGACGGCCTCATCGGCGCGATTCTGGGCGGTGGGGCTGCCGCGATTGCGAACAGGTTCAGGCCGTCGTCCTCTACTCCGGCTGCCTGAGAGCCGCTGACGCGGGCTTTAGCCCCAATTCTTGCATTAGAGTCGGGTCTACACCACTGCGGAGGTTCCAATGTTTCTAGGAATTGCGATCGTTATCCTGATTCTGTGGGCGCTCGGCTTTTTCATCTTCCCGATAGCCGGCGGACTGATTCACATTCTGCTGATCATCGCCATCATCGCGATCATCTGGCACTTCCTCAAGGGAAGAAACGGGACGACGCGCGTCTAACGACGTCCCGCCGTTCTGACCGCGGCTCCTCCTCATCCGGGTATCTTCCCGGATGCGGAGCGCCCGGTGATTCAACCCATAGGAATGGTTTGCCGCGATGAACGCTCAAGCCACTGACGTAAGACTCTTCGAGACCATCAACGGTCTCGCCGGACGCTGGAGCGCTGCCGATGCGCTGATGCTGTTCGTTGCCAAGTACTCGCCGATCGTCATCGCCATCATCCTTGTAATTCTGTGGATTCGCTGGCGCCGCGACGCGCAGCGCGCGAGCGGGCTCGCTGCGACAGCGGCGCTCATTGCCTTGGGGCTTGGGC